>DVJG01000153.1 GCA_018710805.1 Candidatus Faecousia faecipullorum | reverse complement strand
CAAGGGGACGAAGTGTGCCGCATTTTGGAAGAAAATTCATTCACCGTTCTGGCACGAACCAGAGATTATAATGACAGAGAACGCGCCGTGCTGGCCCAGTACGGCAGGAAGGAAGAGTAAAACATGGCTACCAAGAAAACCGTATATGAGGCCCCGACGCCTGCATCAGACAAGAAAAAGGCTCTGCAAACCGCTCTGGCCCAGATTGACAAGAATTTCGGCAAGGGTACTGTTATGCGCCTGGGTGATCGGCCTGAAATGAACGTGGAGGCCATTCCCACCGGGTCCCTGGCGCTGGATGCCGCTCTGGGCATCGGCGGCGTGCCCAGAGGCCGAATCATTGAGATTTACGGACCGGAATCCTCCGGTAAGACCACCCTGGCCCTGCACATCCTGGCGGAAGCCCAGAAGCGGGGCGGGGAAGTGGCCTTTGTGGACGCGGAGCACGCCCTGGACCCGGTCTATGCCGCAGCCCTGGGCGTTGACACGGATAACCTGCTTGTCTCCCAGCCGGACACCGGCGAGCAGGCTTTGGAAATCACCGACGCCCTTGTTCGCTCCGGCGCCATTGACGCCGTGGTGGTGGACTCTGTGGCTGCTCTGGTTCCCAAGCAGGAAATCGAGGGCGAGATGGGCGATACCTTTGTGGGTCTGCAGGCCCGGCTCATGTCTCAGGCCCTTCGGAAACTGGCAGGCACCATTTCCAAGACCAACTGCGTGGTTATTTTCATCAACCAGCTCCGCATGAAGATCGGCGTTATGTACGGTAACCCCGAGACCACCACCGGCGGCAACGCTCTGAAATTCTATGCCTCCGTCCGTCTGGACGTCCGCCGTGTGGAATCCATCAAAGAAGGAAGCAACGTGGTGGGCAACAAGACCCGGGTCAAGGTGGTCAAGAACAAGGTGGCGCCTCCCTTCCGGGAAGCCGTGTTTGAAATCCTCTACGGCCAGGGTATTTCCAAGTGGGGAGAACTGGTGGACCTGGCGGTCCAGATGGACATTGTCCAGAAGAGCGGCTCCTGGTTCTCCATGGGTGAGGAGCGCATTGGACAGGGCGCCAACTCCGTGAAGGAATACCTCATTGCCCATCCCGACATTGCCGCCCAGGTGGAAGCCCAGGTCCGGGAGAATCTCTGGAAGCTCAACGCCTCTGCCCCCAAGACCCCTGCGAAGGTTGCGGAGAAAGCGGTAGCCGTCTCCGCCGATGATTTTGACGATGAGGCTTGATTCCCTGAAAGGAACGCCTGACCGAATCGGGAGGTACTGGTGTACCTTTTCCGACGGCACCAGGCTGGGGCTCTACCGTCAGACCGTGGAGGATTTCAGCCTTTACACCGGGAAGGAATTCTCCGACGAGGAATTCCAGAAATTGCGCTCCGCCGCAGGGCAGATGTCTGCGAAAATGCGGGCGGTGCGTATCGTTTCCGCCTCCGGCGTGTCCAAGCGCCTGCTGGAAGAACGTCTGGTTCGCAAGGGAGAGGACCCGGACCAGGCCAAGGAAGCGGTGGCGTGGATGGCGGACATGAACCTGGTGGACGACCGGGCCACTGCCGAGCAGGTGGTGCGCTCCTGCATTGCAAAGGGCTATGGCTTGGCCCGAGCCAAGCAGGCCCTCTACGAAAAGCGCATTCCAAAGGAGTTCTGGGACGATGCCTTAGAGGATTACCCGGACCAGGCGGAAAAAATAGAAACCTTTCTCCGTGCTCGGCTGGATGCGGATTCCGACGAAAAGGACATCCGCAGAGCCATTGACGCCCTTATTCGCCGGGGACACAGTTACAGCACCATTAAACGAGTATTAACACAGCTTTCCTTTGATACAGAGGATTTTATAGAGGAATAGATATGGCAAATATTGGATTTATCTCTCTGGGCTGCGCCAAGAACCAGGTGGACTGCGAGCGCATGATGCACCGCGTCCAGGAGGCGGGGCACACCGTCAAGGCGGATATCGTCGGCAGCGATGTGGTGGTTATCAATACCTGCGGCTTTATTGACTCCGCCAAAAGTGAAGCCATCGACTACATTCTGCAGACCGCAGCCTTAAAACAGCAGGGCCTGGTTGGCAAAATTCTTGTGACGGGCTGTCTGTCTCAGCGCTATCAGCAGGAAATTACAAAGGAAATGCCCGAGGTGGACGGCATCCTGGGTACCGGAAGCTATACGGAGGTTGTCCCTGCCATTGAGAAATTGCTGGCAGGGGAGACGGTCTGCGATTTTGGCTCCATCGATGCCCCTGAGGAGGAGTGCGGCCGCATTCTGACAACGCCGGAGCATTACGCCTTTATCAAAATTGCCGAAGGCTGCGACAACCGCTGCGCCTACTGCATCATCCCCTATCTCCGGGGCAAATTCCGGAGCCGCCAGATGGACGATATCCTGTACGAAGCACGGGTCTTGGCTGCAAACGGGGTCAAGGAGCTTATGGTTGTGGCCCAGGACACCAGCCGATACGGCACGGACCTGCCTGGCCACAAGCGCCTGCTTTCCCAGCTTCTGCGGGAACTGTGCAAAATTGACGGCCTCCACTGGATCCGGGTCCACTACGTCTATCCCGACGAAATTGACGACGAGCTCATCGAAACCATCGCCTCGGAGC
>DVJG01000018.1 GCA_018710805.1 Candidatus Faecousia faecipullorum | reverse complement strand
AAGTCCGCCCAGTATATTCTGGATATGGTCCGAAACCAGGGCCTCAACGCCTGCATTTTGCAGCCTTCCGGCATTATCGGCCCCAACGACTACGGCCGCAGCCACCTGACCATGATGCTCTTGGACTATGCTCTGGGCCGGCTGAAGGCCTGCGTCAAGGGCGGATATGACTTTGTGGACGTTCGGGATGTGGCCCAGGGCGTCATTGCTGCCTGCGAGCGAGGCGCGGCAGGGGAGAGCTATATCCTGTCCAACCGTTTCGTCAGCGTCCGGGAGATGCTGGATGTGGCAGCGGAGTTTTTGGGGAAAAAGCGCATCAAACTGGTGCTCCCCATGTGGATGGCAAAGGCTGTTGCGCCGCTGGCTGAAATTTACTACGATATCCTGAAACAGCCCCCGCTGTTCACCCGCTATTCCATGAATGTGCTCTGCTCCAACGGCTTCTTCACCAATGATAAGGCGAAAAAGGTTTTGGGCTATACCACCCGGGATTTCCGGGAGACCATCCGGGATGCGGTGGACTCCCTGGCGGCCCAGGGCCGGATACCCAAGAAGAAACCTAAGGCAAAGCCCAGCACCCTGTGAGGGTTATGTCGTCTGTATCATCCGTCGGGGAGGGCCTTGGCCCTCCCCGAAACGGAGCCGAGAGCTCTGCTGTATTTCCAGGTTTTTCCCATGTTTTCTTGGTTCCTTAACAAAAGAATTCCAGAAAGAGATTGAGAGGAAGCATTATGATCGCACCCGTTGATGTAACGAACATCCGCATAGAAACCGATCGCCTGATTCTTCGGCCCTGGCAGGAGAGCGATTTGGCGGACTTTAACGAATACGCCAAGGTGGACGGCGTGGGCCAGATGTGCGGCTGGACGCCCCACAAGTCCATGGAGGAATCCCGGACCATTTTGGAGATGTTCATTGGGGAAAAGAAAACCCTGGCCCTGGAGCTGAAGGAAACCGGCAAGGTCATCGGCTCCATCGGTCTGGAAGAGAGAGAAGAAACCCTGGATGTCCCGGAAAATTACCGGGGTCGGGAGATTGGCTACGTTCTGAGTAAGGACTACTGGGGCCGTGGTCTCATGCCCGAGGCAGTCAAGGCGGTTATCAATTACTGTTTCCGCCGCCTGGACTACGACTACCTCACCTGCGGGCACTTTCTCTGGAATGACCAATCCCGCCGGGTGGTGGAAAAGTGCGGCTTTCAGTACATAAAGGACATCATCCACCAAACCCGCTTTGGCACCCAGGAGCCCACCAAGCTGTATATTCTGGAAAATGTCTGCAAGCATATTACAGCCCCCTTCGATGTTACGGCCCATAGAATTGAGACGGAGCGCCTGGTTCTCAGGCCATTGCAGGAGGACGATCTCCAAGAATATCACAAGATCGTCACGACCCCGGAGATCGCAGACATGAGTGGATGGCTCTGCTCTCCCAGCCTGGAAGAAACCAGAAAGCGCCTGCAAAAAGATATCTCCCGGAAGGAAACCTTCGCAGTTACGCTGAAAGAAAATGGCGCCATGGTAGGCACGTTCTCTTTGCAGGCACGGTTTTGGGAGGACTATCCCATTGACCACACCCTCCACGGCCGGGAATTCGGCTATGATTTAATGAAACCCTATTGGGGCCGCGGCCTCATGCCCGAGGCAGTGAAGGCTGTTACCGCCTATTGTTTTGAGACCCTGGGATTCGATTTCGTGACCTGCGGCTACTTCCTCCGCAATGCCCGGTCTGCCAGAGTGGTGGAAAAATGCGGGTTTGCTTACCTCTTTGAATCCTCCTGCAAAATGGAAACCGGCGTCACGGAACGGATTCCTACCTATATTCTCTACCGCAGCCGCTGAAGGGCAGGGGAGGGAAAATCCTTCCCCTACGACTACAACCATGAAGGAGAACCCAATGTTTGAACTGAAAAAAGTAGAAGGAAAGGCCCGGCGAGGGGAATTTACCTGCGCCCACGGCGTGGTCCAGACTCCGGTCTTTATGAACGTTGGTACCCAGGGTGCCATCAAAGGCGCCCTCAGCGCCGAAGATTTAAAAAACATCGGCTGTCAGGTGGAGCTCAGCAACACCTACCACCTGCATCTGCGGCCCACGGACAAAGTGGTGCGGCAAATGGGGGGACTGCACAAGTTTATGACTTGGGACGGACCCATCCTCACGGATTCCGGCGGCTTTCAGGTGTTCAGCCTGGCCTCTCTGCGGAAAATTAAGGAGGAAGGTGTCACCTTCGCCTCCCACATTGACGGCCATAAGATTTTCATGGGCCCGGAAGAGAGTATGCAGATTCAGAGCAACCTGGGAAGTGACATCTGTATGGCCTTTGACGAGTGCATCGAAAATCCGGCCCCCCGGGACTATGTTCAGAAAAGCGTCGATCGGACTTACCGCTGGCTGGTCCGGTGCAAAGTGGAAAACGCCCGCCTCAACGCCCTGCCGGATACGGTGAACCCCCAGCAAATGCTCTGGGGCATTAACCAGGGCGGCACCTACCGGGACATCCGGGTGGACCACATGAAGCGCATTGCAGATTTGGACCTGCCCGGCTACGCCATCGGAGGCCTCGCTGTGGGAGAGACGGCGGAGGAGATGTATGACATTATCGAAGCCGTAGAAGAGCACATGCCCAAAAATAAGACCCGCTACCTCATGGGCGTGGGAACACCTACCAACATCATCGAAGCTGTGGCAAGAGGCGTGGATTTCTTCGACTGCGTCATGCCCGCCCGCAATGCCCGCCATGCCAGACTGTTTACCTGGGATGGGGCCATCAATCTGAAAAACGCCAAGTACCAGCTGGACGAGAGTCCCATTGACCCCCAATGTGACTGCCCGGTGTGCCGCCGCTATTCCCGGGCCTACATCCGTCACCTGTTCATAGCGGAGGAAATGCTTGCCATGCGCCTTTGTGTCATGCATAACCTGTATTTTTATAATAAGCTTATGGAAAAAATCCGGGAAGCGCTGGATGAAGGAACCTTTGCACAGTTCCGGGCGGCGTATTCTGAGAAACTGGCTCGAAGAATTTGAGTTACCCCTTGCAATTTTTCCATTTGATGTTATAATAATCCCGATATTATACACGAAGGAGATTTTTACTTATGAATTTTCTTTCCGCCGCCCCCGCCGCAGGCCTTGGCAGCACCGTGGTCATGATGGTCCTGATGATCGCCGTCTTCTACTTCATGCTCATTCGTCCCGAGAATAAGCGCAAGAAGGAAGCCGAGCAGATGCGCTCTGCTGTGAAGACCGGCGACAAGATCGTCACCATCGGCGGCATCACCGGCACCGTTGTGAACGTGAAGGAGAACCGCATCGTTATGGAGACCGGCGCTGACCAGGTCCGCATTGAACTGGAAAAGTGGGCCATCTCCACCAACGAGACCGCCGCCGAAGCAGCCCAGGCCGAAGCCAAAAAGGCCAAGGAAGCCAAGGCAAAAGCCAAAGCTGCCAAGAAAGTCAACAAGAACGGATAAAAAGACAGGCTCCAGAGTTTTTCTGGAGCCCGTTTTTTGCCAAAATGACGTATTTTCATAGTTCAATAGAAAAAATCCCATTTTGCTATTGAAATACTTGGATTTTTCCCGTATAATAAATGGCACTGCGACGGAAGCAGCCCCGCTTCCACCATTCTTGAAGAAATGAGCGTACTGGTATGAATATTGAATTTGACGCCTATAAGCAGAAGCTGAACGACTGCCGCCCCGCTTTGGAAGGCCTGGCGGATTCCCTGAATCTTCAGGGTATGAAAAATGAATTGGAGCGGCTTCACGCCATGCAGGAGGCTCCCGGCTTTTGGGATGACCCGGAAAAGAGCCAGAAGGTTGTGGTGAAGACCAAGCAGACCCAAAATAAAATCGAGCGCTATGAGAAAATGCTCGCCTCCTGGGACGACCTGATGACCATCTGCGAAATGGCCGCGGAGGAGGACGACGACTCCATGCTGGATGAGCTGAAGGAAGGGTTTGAGGCTCTGGCAGAAAACATGGAAACCTGCCGCCTGGAAACGCTGCTTACGGGCCACTATGATAAGAATAACGCCCTTATGAGCTTCCACGCAGGCGCCGGCGGCACCGAGGCCCAGGACTGGGCCCAGATGCTCTACCGGATGTACACTCGCTGGGCTGAACGTCATGGCTTCACCTATAAGATCATGGACTACCAGGAAGGCGACGAGGCCGGCCTCAAGTCTGCCGATATCCTCATTGAAGGTGAAAATGCCTACGGCTTTCTGAAAGGGGAGAACGGCGTTCACCGTCTGGTCCGGGTGTCCCCCTTTGATGCCAACGCCCGCCGTCAGACCTCCTTCTCTGCCATCGAAGTCATTCCCGAAATTGAGGACGACAGCCAGGATGTGGAAATCCGTCCCGAGGACTACGAAATGCAGGTTTTCCGTTCCTCCGGCGCAGGCGGCCAGCACATCAACAAGACATCTTCTGCTGTGCGTCTGATTCACAAGGCCACCGGCATCGTGGTTTCCTGCCAGACCGAACGGAGCCAGTTCCAGAATAAGGAGACCTGTCTAAAAATGCTCCGCTCCAAGCTGGTGGAAATCAAAGAGCGGGAGCACCTGGACAAGATCTCCGATATCAAGGGCGTGCAGCAGAAAATCGAGTGGGGCAGCCAGATTCGCAACTACGTCTTTATGCCCTACACCCTGGTGAAGGATACCCGTACAGGCTGCGAGACTTCCAATGTAAACGCCGTTATGGACGGCGCCCTGGACCCCTTCATTGAGGCATACCTCAACTGCCTGGCTACCAATACCTGGGTTCAGAAGTAAGCAATTTGATAAATTTCCGGATTTCCTCTTGCAATTCCAGGAAAACTGTGATATCATACTAAAGTTACTGTAAGGCAATATGCCATTATCCATTCGCATCCGCGAAGAAAAGCGGAGGGAGGTTAGTAAAATGGGTGTTTTAGAAACGATTCTTGTGGTCCTGGAGACCATTTGCAGCCTGGCACTGATTGTGGTGGTTCTGCTTCAGTCCGGCAAGGAGTCCGGCCTGTCCGGTGCGCTGACTGGCGCTTCCGAGAGCTACATGGCTAAGAACGGCAAGGGCGGTATGGACAAGGCCCTGGCTTCCGCTACCAAGTGGGTTGCCATCGCCTGGGCAATTTTGACCCTGGTCCTGAGCTTCTTTTAATGAACAGAAAGAACGGCGTGGGAAACCTCGCCGTTCTTTTTTGCCCGAAAAACTATGAACAAATCATGTACAATATGCACAAAAAATTAATATAAATTTATAGCATACTGACAGAAAGCTAGTTCTATTCCGTTGCTTCTTTGGGTAGATTTTTTCCAGCAGATGTGGTATACTGATGATGGAAAACAAAATGTTTTTGACAAATTTGCTGTTTCGGAGTTATTTTTACAACAAACTCACCGTGAACAGCAGTAAGGAGCGATAAAAATGGAAGCGAAAAAGCTTGCGGGTCTGGAACCCGCCTCTGTGTTTGGTTTTTTTGAAGAGATCTGCGCCATTCCCCACGGGTCTCGCAACACCAAGAAGATTTCCGACTTTCTGGTGAATTTTGCCAAGGAACAGGGCCTAACCTATATTCAGGACGAAATGGGCAACGTCATTCTCTTCGGGGAGGGCACCTGCGGCATGGAAAACCATGAGCCCGTAGTCCTCCAGGGCCACATGGATATGGTCTGCGAAAAGGACGCCGATGTGACCTTGGACATGGCCGTTGAGGGCCTGGACCTGACCCATGACGGCCGCTATATCTTCGCCAAGGGTACTACCCTGGGCGGCGATGACGGCATTGCCCTGGCCTACGCCATGGCGCTTCTGTCCGACAAGTCCATCGCCCATCCTCCGCTGGAGATTATCATCACCGTTGACGAGGAAATCGGTATGCTGGGCGCTGACGCCATTGATGTGTCCATGCTGAAGGGCCGCACCCTGATTAACCTGGATTCCGAGGACGAAGGCATCTTCACCGTGGCCTGCGCCGGCGGCGCCACTGCCACAATTTCTCTGCCGGTGGAGCGCCGGGCCGTCTATGGTCCCTGCATCCGCCTGTCCGTCTCTGGCCTGCAGGGCGGCCACTCCGGCGCGGAGATCCACAAGAACCGCGCCAACGCCAATAAGCTCATGGGCGAGTTCATGGCGAGAATTCAGAAACTCATGCCTCTGCGGCTGACTTCCCTGGCCGGCGGCACCAAGGACAACGCCATCCCCCGTTCCTGCCAGGCAACCTTGGTTGCCATGGGCATTCACTTAGAGCGCATCAACGACATCGCCCAGGAATTCCAGGCGGAGGTACGGGAGCAGTACGACGAGCCGGAGGCTCTGATTCAAGCCTTTGACGTGGACGCTCTGGGGGGCAATAGCCTCACGGACGAATCCACTGCCAAGGTCATTGGCCTGCTCTGTGCCGCTCCCAACGGCGTCCAGGCGTGGAGCCAGGATATGGAAGGCCTGGTGCAGACCAGCCTGAATCTCGGTGTCCTGAAGCTGGGAGAGCGGCTCACTGCCACTTTCTCCGTCCGGTCTTCCGTCAACGCAGAGAAGGAAGCGCTTCTTGAAAAACTCCGGGAGCTGACGGCCTTCTATGAAGGCGCCTATTCTCAGATGGGCGAATACCCCGCCTGGGAGTATAAAAAGGATTCTCATCTGCGTGAGGTCATGGTGCAGGTCTATAAGGAGATGTTTGGCAAGGAGCCCAAGGTCCTGGCCATTCACGCCGGCCTTGAGTGCGGCTTGCTTGCCGAGAAGATGCCGGGCCTGGACTGCGTATCCATCGGACCGCAGATGCACGACATCCACACCAGCCGGGAGAAGCTGGACATCGCTTCCACTGCCCGCACCTGGCGCTTCCTGCTGGAAGTTCTGAAAGCGGTATAACCTGCAAACATAGGGTCTTGCCATTGGCAGGACCCTATTACCATAAGGAGTAGACTTCTATGTTTCTGGAAACGAACAGGCTGACCTTGCGAAAATGGGAAGAAGCGGACTTTGACGACTTTTACGAATATGCCAATGACCCGGAGATGTGCCGTATGATGGGCCGCGCCGATTGCTCCGATCCGGAAAGCGCCAGGCAGACCTTCCACTGGCTCAAGGATAAGGAGGAACGTGGCTATGCCATGGTTTTGAAAGAAAACGGCAAGGTGATCGGCAATCTCACTGTGACATCCGCCGCCCACCTGGGGGACCTTCCCCAGCTGAGGGGGAAGAAAGGCTGCGCTATGTCCTTTTCGGTCTCCCGACACTACCAGCGCAGAGGCTACATGGAAGCAGCACTGGGGGCTGTTATCCACCAGCTTTTCACGGCGGAAGGCATGGACTACATAAATTGCGGTGCCTTTGACTTTAACCTTCCCTCCCTGGCTCTACAGAGGAAGCTGGGCTTTCTTCCATTGAAGACAGACTGCTTTGTGGAAAACGGTGAAACCATTACCGTGCTCGAACAGATTCTATGGAGAATTCCTAATTTTGTATAATAGAAAAATGCACCTGCCAAGTCTTTTGGCAGGTGCATTTTCATATGGTTTTTGCTCTCCTTCCCCGCAACAGTCCCCGGACCCAGCGCAGATCCTCGCGCCCCGTGACACGAAAGAGCCAGAGGAAGCTTCCCAGCAGGGAAAGAAATGCGGCGCACCGGGAAATGGGGCCAGAAAACTGAGCAGCGCCCCAGAGGGCAGCAAGTCCAGCGGCACAGGCGAAGGCAGGACAGAAAAAGGGAAAGCGCTCACCGGTGATTTTGAGAAGCCGCCGAAGGCTCAGGGCAAAATTGATGAGATGGGTCAGGGCAAAACTGACAAAATACCCGCCCATGCCATATTTGGGAAGCAACAGGTACAAAAATGCCACGTCCATGGCAGAGGTCAAAATATTATACCGCACGCAGATTTTCTGCTGTCCAAGTCCCTTCGTCATGGCGTCGGTGATGGCGTCGCAGTAGAGCATGGGGATGAGCAGTGCATAGAGCCGCAGATACCCGGAAGCGTCGGTGTTACCGTAAAGCCGCTGGCACAAAGGCTCCGCCAGCAGGAAAAGAAGTCCGCTGAAGGTCAGACCATAGAGCATGGCGACTTTTAAGCTCCGCCTTGTAAGATAGGAAATACGCCCCTGGCTTCCCGCCGCCGCGCATCTGGCAAGCTCCGGAATGAGAAGTTCCGAAAGGGCAAAGAGAATGCAGGCAGGAAACATGATCACCGGAAACACCATGCCGCTGACCATGCCAAAGACGGCCATGGGAGAGGCGACGTTTTTGTTTTTTGCCAGCCGCTTTGGCACCATGAGATTCTCGGTGGTGTTGATGCCTGACTTAACCACATCCGCCATTGCAAGAGGCACTGCCGCACCCAAAAGCCGCCGTCCCAGGGGGATTTTGCTCCCCTGGCCGGAGCGTTCCCGGAGCCGAAGGAGAAGCAGGCACACAAGCGTAAAGCAAATGCCCAGGGAGCTTCCCAGCACCACACACTGGCAGGCCCTGGCGGCACTGTGACCTGCCCAA
>DVJG01000017.1 GCA_018710805.1 Candidatus Faecousia faecipullorum | reverse complement strand
ACGGAGTCACTTCCAGAGAAAGCATAGGAAGTAAAGCCGGGGTCCTTGGAGTTGTTGGGTTCGTCCTTCAGCATGGTCACATCGGCGTAGGACAGGCAGAACCAGCCGGTGTTGCAGCGGCCCCACCGAATGCCGTTGACATACTTGATCTCGTACAGGTTTACCTTAGTGCCATTGGGCAGGGAACCGACGATGTCGTTATTGGTGCCGGCGCCCTTACGGACGTTCACATAGCCAGCCGCTGTAACCTTCGCCACGGCAATCACGTTGTCATCGTAATCTGTAGAGGGTTCAGAATACTTGCCAAGCTTTACCCAATAGTCCACTTCACCAAAGGACTTATCCTTGGTGGTTTTCTTACCACTGCCATACTTATATACTTCGGCTTTTGCCAGTCTGCCCCATCTGTATCCGTCATGAATCAGATCGGCCATAAAGGTAATCTCGCCTTCGACCCACCGTGTCTTATCAATAGGGCCAGCGGGGCCTTTGGTGTAGATGCCTTTCTCGGAGATTTTAGAGGAGGATAACGTGAAGGTATATTCGTTGACATCCCACTCTTCTTCCTGCCAAACAGCCTTGAAAGTCTTTCCATCGTCGGCAGGTCCAATCGTTGTAACACGATCACCTGTCAGTCCCGCTGCCGTTGACTCACGCCAGCCAAGGAACACCACATCTTTGTTTTCGTGGCTGGGAACAATGTTGATATTCTGGGCTTTCGTCAGGTCATAATACTGGGTTACAGACACGCCCTTGCCATAGCCCATGATTGTTCCGCCGTTGGGATCAAAGGTCACTTTGATGAAGCGGGAAGGGGGAGTGCTGTTGTAGACATTGTACAGGTACATATTGGCTTCCACCATGCGGCGGTTGTTGTCCGCCTCGCTGGCGTCCCATTCCACCATGGCCCGCAGGAAATCCGTACCCTTGAGCTGAGAAGTCACAGCCCGCTTGACACTGCCGGAACCGCTGAGCCAAGCCGTACCATTCTGGGTAGAGAACATGACCAGGGCGTCATGCTGGTTCTGGCTCAGAGACAGCTTATTGGCATCGGCAAAGTCGTTCACTGCCTTGTCCACGGCCTTGAGATACTCCCGCAGAGCCTTGTCTGCGGCGTTCTGTTCCAGGCCCTTGTGATTGCCTTCCGGACCATGGGTGCCCTTCTCGGGGCACTTGGTTCCGTAGCCCACATAGCCGCCCTCGGAACAGCCTTTTTTATAGGGCTGGAACTGCTTGATGATGGTAATAGCGGATTCGCTGACAGAACGAGAGGCAGCGGATGCCGTCATAGGAACCAGGCTCAGAAGCATGGTCAGCGTTAGTAACGCACATAGAATTCTCTTCTTCATAGCTACTTACTCCTTTTCGTTTTTGTAAGTGACAGTATTATAACAGACTTGTTTACAAATTGCAACCCCCTTTTTGAAAAAAATTACATTTTTGTTACCCATTGTTGAAATTAGCCCATGTCAGTCTCATGAAATCCAAGAATAATTGTTTTTTCTGTTTTCTTTTTGCTGTTTCTCACTTTTTCGACACCGTTTTGTTTTTATTTTGCCTTACAATTTTCCCGGAAGGTCCTGCCATTGACATTCTTTCTGCTCCCTGATATACTCGATGGTAACAAAAAGTTTTTGGAGGCAGGGTTTATGGGCGAAAAAAAAGCGCTGATCGGCATGAGCGGCGGGGTGGACAGCAGTGTGGCTGCATACCTCATGGTACAGTCCGGTTACAGCTGCATAGGGGTCACCATGAAGCTTTGCAGCAGCAAGTCCATTGACCCGGAAAGCGGCCGGACCTGCTGCACCCTGGACGACGCCGAGGACGCCCGAAGCGTGGCCCGGCGGCTGGGCATGCCTCATTATGTGTTCAATTTTCAGGAAGATTTTGAAAGCCAGGTTATCCGCAGATTTGTGGAAGCCTATGAGGCAGGGCTGACCCCCAATCCCTGCATTGACTGCAACCGCAGTCTCAAATTCGGCCGGCTTCTGGGCAGGGCCCGGGAGCTGGGATGCGACTATGTGGTTACAGGCCACTACGCCAGAATTCGCCAGGATGAAAACACAGGCCGATACCTATTATATAAGGCAGCGGATGCCGCCAAGGACCAGACCTATTTTCTTGCCTGTCTTGACCAGGACCAGCTCCGGCACATCCGCTTCCCACTGGGGGAACTGACAAAGGCAGAGGTCCGCACCATCGCGGAATCCCAGGGCTTCGTCACCGCCAAAAAGCACGACAGCCAGGATATCTGCTTCATCCCCGGCGGAGACTACGGTGCCTTTTTGGAACACTACACTGGAAAAGCCTATCCCTGCGGGAATTATGTAAATGCAGAAGGCACCGTGCTTGGCACCCACAAAGGGGCAGTCCGTTACACCATCGGTCAGCGGAAGGGCCTCGGCATTGCCCTGGGTGCTCCTGCCTACGTCTGCGGCAAGGACATGGAGAAAAACACCGTGACCCTGGGCCCCAACGAAGCGCTCTTTTCCCGGGCGCTTCGGGGCGGCAGCTGGTGTTGGTTCCCCTTTCCGGCTCTGGAATCGCCCATGGAGATCACCGCCAAGACCCGCCACAGCCCCAAAGAGGCAGCGGCGTGGGTGTACCCCGAGGAAAACGGGTTTGCCCGGGTGGAATTTGCGGAGCCCCAGCGGGCCGTCACCCCAGGACAGGCTGTAGTCCTCTACCAGGGAGACCTGGTGATCGGCGGCGGTACCATCACCGAAGCCATCCCTTCCTTATAAAATAAGAACGCCTCAAGGCACGTTCCTGTGCCTCGAGGCGTTTTTTATCTCTGAAATTTTCCTTTTGTTTTCTTTTTTCCCAACAAGCTCTTCCAGTCCGGACGGTAGTTGATTTGAATGAGCACCAGAAGTGCCGCAGCGCAGGCCAGACTGATTTTCCATCCCAGGCTGAAGGCAGCATTGTGGTAGCGGAAAACCACCTGGTGCTCTCCTTTTGTCAAGTCCAGCGCCACCATGCAGTCTCCCACCAGTTTGGCTGCCGCCGCTTCACCGTCCACGGTGACCTCCCAGTTTCCGTTCTGAGGGATGGAGGTATAGAGGAGCCCGTCCCGATCGCAGTTGATGGTTCCCTCCAGCCGAGTGGTGCGGAAGCTGGTCAGTTCCAGAGGCGAGGCGCTCAGGATGTCATACCCAGCCCAGAATCGCTCGTAGTTGAGAAGGGCCGCAGTTACGGTCATGGTGCTGCTCTCTCCGGCGGCACAGCTTACCCGAATGTCCAGGGTGTCTCCGGTCTTTACGTCTCCCACGGCGAACATCTGGGGCAGGCTGATGTTCTCATTATAGCGTTCCACTTCATTGACGCTGACGTAAAAATTGTTCCGTTCGGGAAGGTTCAGGTAAATGCACAGGAACCCGTCCCGGTCGGCGACGAAATGGTAGGTCACATCGGAACCGCTTTCGGCGTCCGTGTAGCGGCAGTAGCCCGTGCCGTTGGATTCCTCAATGGTGACGCCGTTTCCGGTGATGGTGAGATTTCCCCCGGGAATCTGGTGGAACACGTCCTCCGGAATGCCCGTGGCCGCGGTAAACAGGTCATTCTGGAACTGGAAGGTCCCCTCGGAGGCGCTAAAGTCCAGGTCCGCCAGGCCCTTTTCTGTCAAAAAGCCCAGGGGCAGATGGGCCACATTCTGCAGCAGCGCCGTGTCCCCGAAGCGGTTGACCTCCTGGAAGAAGGAGCTTCCCTTGTCTTTTCCGTCCCGCTCAATCATGTATTTGAGGTCCAGGAAGAGGTTCGCCACGGGAGAGCTCTCCTCAAAGAGGTAGCGGTTGTAGGTATTTTTCGCTCCATAGCCCAGGGCCTTCATGAATTCCGTGGCCTTAACGTTTGCAGAGCTGGTGAAGGCCGAAATGCCGTTGTAGCCGTTGAGGGCGCCGTCGTTCAGGGTCTGGGAATGGGTGGTCTCCGCCCGGAAGAAGGGGGTATCCTCTTCCCGCTCTTTCATGTAGCGAATGACCGAGGCAGTCTTTTCCTTACCCTTGGGGTAGTTCGTGATGTTGGTGCCTGTAAAGTAGATGCCAAAGCACACCAGGGTGCCGATGAGCTCCACCCCCATGACGGTGAGAAGCAGGTTCCGGGAGAGGCTCCGCTGGCGAGCCCGGTCCAGCCGGCAAAGGGCCTGTTCCTTCTCGTCCGCATCCTGGGGCACCGCCGGAAGGATGGCGCCATACAGGGCGGAAAGAAGATAGAGAATCAGAAAAACGCCGTTGTAAATGACATAGAGGGGAATCTGCAGGGTGCTCTCCCCCAGCTCCAAGGGCACGGTGGTTCCCATATCCTTGCTGCAGGCCAGAACCGCGGCCCCCAGGGCCGTAGCTGCCAGAATATGCCAGGGCTTGAAGGTCCGCCGCAGGAGCCAGGCCCGGTAGGCCATGTACAGCACCACAAAGCTGTACAGGAAGCTGAAGCGGTAGGGAATCATATTGGTGAAGTGGAAGCCATGCCAGATGTAGTCCAGCTGCCGGATGATAAAGCTCATGTTAAAGAAGAGGAGCAATCCCACGGAGCAGAGCTTGTCCCGGAGCTTTATCTCCTTCGACAGAAGGAACAGCATCATGAGAACGACGCTGAAAATACCGCAGTAGACGTTTGGCAGGCCCTCTTTGAAATTGGGCTCAATGGCGCCGCCCATGTTCCCCGCCACCTGAATCATGGCGCCGAGAAGGCCCATAAGCGTATTCTTCTTGGCGATGTTCAGCCGGAAGCCTGTGGGGAATTTATTGACGCTACTCTGGGTGGTTTGGAGCGCTGCCAGGGCCGGAAGCTCCAGAATTGCCGTCATGCCGATGGCAATGGCCGAGAACAGGGCAATTCTCCCCAGGTCCAGGAAGAACTTTTTCCAGCCGCCAAAGCGGCAGAACTCATAGCAGAAGAACAGCAGAAATACAAAAATACAGGTAAAAAACCCGATATAGTAGTTGGAAAAAATGGACTGGAACAGCGTCAGGGTGTAGAGCAGGAACTTTCCGTCCCGCAGAAGAGACACGGTGCCCAAGGCCACCAGCGGGAGCAGTGCGAAGGTATCCAGCCACATGATGTTCCATTGAAAGCCCAGGGCCCAGGCGCACAGGCCGTAGAACCCGCCGAAGACGGCAATGGACAGATCGTCCTTTCCAAAGAGCTTTTTCAGGAAAATGGCGAAGAACAGCCCTGCAAGGCCCAGTTTCACGGGCACCAGCAGGGAAAAATAGCCCAGAAGCCAGCCTTCCGGCACCAGGACGCTGATCAGGTTCAGCGGCGAGGCCAGATAGTAGGAGATCAGCCCCAGATAGTCCATGCCCAGGCCCACGCTCCAGGTGTAGAGAAGCCCCTTCCCTTCCCGCAGTGCCCGCCGAAACTCCACAAAGAAGGGGTAGTATTGGTGGTACATATCGGAATAGAGCATGGAATAGTGCCCAAAGGGACAGTAGGCGCTAACCAGCATGACAAACAGCATTCCCACGCAGGGAATCAAAAAGGCCAGAGCCAGGGAATTTATGTGAAATCGCCGTTTTGTAAGATTCATAGGGACCTCTCCAGGAAAGTTGATTAGGTATAGTCTACCACGTTTCTCTCCGGGGGTAAACCCTTTCCCTCAAAAATTTGGTTAAGATTTCCTTAATATATAGTATATACGGAAAGCAGCCTGCCGCCTTGACGCCCCGGGCAGACTGCAAAAACGCCCGGCTTTGCATCAGGCAAAAACCGGGCGTTTCAATCTCAATAGAGACGGTCAAGATTTACATTCGCCTCTAAAAGCAAGAAAAACCGTTGCAATGCAACGGTTTTTCGCGGCGGCTCTTATGACAGCGCACACCTGGTGACCCGCCGGGGACTCGAACCCCGGACCCACTGCTTAAAAGGCAGTTGCTCTACCGCCTGAGCTAGCGGATCATATGGCTGGGATGGCCGGATTTGAACCGACGAATGCCAGAGTCAAAGTCTGGTGCCTTACCGCTTGGCGACATCCCAATGTGGAGTGGCGCCCGCTTTGGGACACACTGGGTATAATATCATATGTTTTTCAATTTTGCAATCCCTTTTTTCAGATTTTTCATTTCTTCTTTGAAGAATGCGTTCAGCAGGCGGCATTGGGCCTTTGGACGCAGAAAGGCGGCACGGAAACCGTGCCGCCTCAAGCATTACCGCTTACAAAATTCCACCGCGGTCTGTGCCGCCACGGCGGCGTTGTTATAGACCAGACGGATGTTGGAGGCCAGGGAGTCACCGCCTGTGAGCTCCGCCACCCGGGCCAGCAGGAAAGGCGTGGTGGCCTTGCCGTGGATTCCTTTTTCCCGGCTCTCGGCAATGGCCTGGTCGATGGCGGCGTTGATGGTGTCAAGGGGCATGGCGTACTCCTGGGGGATGGGGTTCGTCACCAGCATACCGCCCTTGAGACCCATGTCCCGGCTTGCCCGGAAGGCTGCCGCAAGCTCGGCGGGGGTGTCCACCCGGTAGTCAACGGAGAAGCCGGACTGGCGGGTATAGAAGGCAGGCAGCTCCTCGGTGCCGTAGCCGATGACGGGCACGCCCTTGGTCTCCAGGTACTCCAGGGTCAGTCCCAGGTCCAGAATGGACTTGGCGCCTGCACAGACCACCATCACCGGGGTCTGGGAGAGCTCTTCCAGGTCGGCGGAGATGTCCATGGTGGTCTCGGCGCCCCGGTGGACGCCGCCGATGCCGCCGGTGGCGAAAATCTGGATGCCCGCCATGTGGGCAATCATCATGGTGGTGGTGACGGTGGTGGCGCCGTCCTCACCCCGGGCGCAGAGCATGGCGATGTCCCGGCGGGAGGCCTTGTGAATGGCCTGGCCCTTTTTGCCGAAGTATTCAATCTCCTCCGGCGTCAGGCCGGCCTTCAGGCGGCCGCCGATGATGGCGATGGTAGCCGGCACTGCGCCGTTTTCCCGGATGATTTTCTCCACGTTCAGCGCCGTCTCCACGTTCTGGGGATAGGGCATACCGTGGGAGATAATGGTGGATTCCAGGGCCACAACGGGCTTGCCCTGGGCCAGGGCTTCGGCAACTTCGGGCTTAATATCAAGGTACTGGTTCATATCGTCAATTCCTTTCGTAGAATTTATTGATGTTCACGATTCCGCATCCGCTCCGCCAGGGTCTGGGCGGACATCTGCGGGTTGATAGTCTCGGCGGACTCCATGGCAATGGCTCCGGCGGCGAGGCCTGCCAGGGCCGTCTGTTCCAGGTCGCACCCCTCCAGGTAGGCCCAGACCAGGGCCGCCATAAAGGCATCGCCGCATCCTGTGGTGTTTACCATGTTTCCCGGGAGGTTGGGAAGAAGCATGCGCTTGTCTCCCATGGCGGCGTAGACGCCGCGGGCCCCCAGGGAAATGAACAGCCGATGGACCCCCAGCTCCAGGAGCCTGTCCGCCGCCTTCGGCAAGTTTTCCAGGTCATCCAGATTCACACCGGACAGAAGCTCTGCCTCCATGCAGTTGGGTTTCAGGGTGTGGATTTTGGACAGGATGGGCCGGAGCTTCGCTGCCTTCACCGTGGACACCGGGTCCACAAAAAGGGGCACATTCAAATTGTCTGCCAGATACCTCAGAGATTCCTCGGGAATGTTGGCATCGGCCACCACAACCTGGGCGTTTTGCAGGATGGAGAGGTTGGAGGCCAGATAGGCAGGGGTTATTTTTTCACACACGGACATATCGGATACCGCCAAGGCCATTTCCCCGCGGTGATCTGTGAGGTAGAGATAGGTGGGCGTATTGGCGCCCGGCACTGTAAGCGCATGGGTCAAATCGATACCCAGCTCCGAGCAGGAGGCCGCCACCCGTTCGCCGCCGGCGTCGTCTCCCAGGGCGGTGAGGAGCCGGACCTCTACGCCCATAAGGCTCATGTTGTGGGCAATGTTCCGTCCCACGCCGCCCAGACTGGTGGTCACCTTTCCGGGGTTGGAGTCCCCGGAGACCAGAGGGGCAAAGGACCTGCCGCCGATGTCCACGTTGACGCCGCCCACCACCACGGCATAGTTGCCAGAGCGCAGAACATAGCCCTTTCCGGCGATGAATCCTTTTTTCATGAGGTTGGAGATGTGCACCGCCGCCGAGGACCGGGTAATCCCCAGTTTGTCTGCAATCTCCTGCTGGGAAATCATGGGATTGCGTACAATCAGTCCCAAAACCTGCCGCTCCCGCTGGGTCATAGGCGCCCCCTCCTTCTTTAAGCATATATTTATTATATAAACTTAAGCTTAATTTGTCAAGGGATTTAAAAAATTCACCCGCAGGAAGGGATTCCTGGGGTGAAAATTTTATAAATGCAAAAGGATTTTGGCAAACATGAAGTACACCAGCAGGGACAGTGCGTCCACAATGGTGGTGACGAAGGGGCTTGCCATAACCGCCGGGTCCAGTTTCACGGCTTTTGCCGCCATGGGGAGCATACAGCCTACGCTTTTTGCAACGATAACGGTAATCCACAGGGTCAGGCACACCACGGCGCTGACACCCAGGGTAATGCTGGCGTTGCCCAGCAGCATCTTGTCCACCAGCCAGATCTTGCCGAAGCAGGCAGCCGCCAAAACGCCGCCGCAGAGAACCGCCGTACGGAGCTCTTTCCAGAGCACCAGCCCCAGGTCCCGGAACTTCAGCTCGTCCAGGCTCAGTGCACGGATTACGGTGACGGAAGACTGGGAGCCGGAGTTGCCGCCGGTGTCCATGAGCATGGGAATAAAGGCCGTGAGCGCCACCTGGGCCGCCAGCGCGTCCTCGAAAGAGGTGATGATGAGTCCCGTAAAGGTGGCGGACACCATGAGCATCAGAAGCCAGGGAATACGGTTTTTGAACAGGTCGATGGGGGTGCTCTTGAGGTACGGCTTTTCCGAGGGCATCATACCACCCATAAGCTCGATATCCTCCGTGGCCTCTTCTTCCATGACGTCCATGGCGTCGTCGAAGGTCACGATACCCACCATCCGGTTTTCCCCGTCCACTACGGGCAGAGCCAGGAAGTTATATTTGCTGAACATCCGCGCCACTTCTTCCTGGTCCGTCTGGGTGGTGACGTAGATGAGGTTGCGGAGCATAATGTCCTCAATGGGTGCCTCGTCGTCTTCCGCCAGGAGCAGGTCCTTCACCGTCACAAGGCCCGTAAGGGTCCGGTCCTTTTCGATGACGTAGCAGGTGTAGATGGTCTCCTTGTCAATGCCCTGCCGGCGGATGCGGAGAATGGCCTCCTCCACGGTCATGTGGGGCCGCAGGGAGACGTACTCCGTGGTCATGATGGAACCGGCGGAGTTGTCGGGGTAGCGCAGAATCTGGTTGATGGAGGACCGCATTTCCGGGTCCGCGTGCTTTAAAATACGTTTTACCACGTTGGCGGGCATCTCTTCGACAAGATCCGCAGCGTCGTCCACGTATAATTCATCCAGCACCTCTTTGAGCTCGTTGTCCGAGAAGCCCCGGATGAGCAGCTCCTGGGCAGCAGAGTCCATTTCCACAAAGGTCTCCGCCGCCAGCTCCTTGGGCAGGAGCCGGAACAAAAGCGGAATCTGCTTCTCCTCCAGGCCATCAAAAAGCCCAGCCACGTCGCTGGGGTTCATAGTCACAAGAATATCCCGCAATGTCGAATACTTTTTCTCTTCCAGCATTGCAAGAAGTGCTTTTTCCACGATTTCAAATCGTTCTGCCATGGTCTTTCCTCCTTAAATATAAAATTTCAGAGGCAAGTACCCAGGCCGAAAGTTCAGGAGCCCGCCACGAAAGCGGGCAAATGACTACTTCGACCGGGTATATTGCCATTACTGCCAGCATCCATGGTGTTTCCTCCTTTTTTCTTCGCAAGCGCTTTTTTCGCTTTCCGAATCATTCTTGTTGGCATGGTTATTTTACCCACTTTTCCTCCGCTTGTCAACCTTGACAGCGGTATTTTCCGGTAGAAAAGCGGCCTCCTGAACATTCTTCCCCAGAATCTGCCTTACCGCGGGATGAAGGGTATCCGGCCATGCCCAAATCCAGGGTCTGCTGTAAAAAACTCCGTTCCCAGGTGCAATGCCCCCTGGCCTTCCGGTTCTGTTTTGCGGAGAAAATTCCGTTTTTTGGGTTTAATAAAAAAATTACCGGAATTGTATTTGAGCAGCGGTTCCGGAATCCGGCTCCGGGCCATGTAAATTTCTTGTGCAATCTTCCTATGGTTTCCTGTAAAATCAAATGTCAACTGTGGAAAACAGAGAAAAGTTTTACTGTATTTTAGATAATTTGTCCCTTTTCTATTGAGGAAAAATATGCTATGTTATCTGTGTGGAAAAGTATGCCCATAAGAGAGGTTCGCTTTCCCCTTCTAATGCGTCTGCACAAACTTTATAAGGAGCTGTGACCATGTATTTTCAAAAGAAACGCGTAATCGCCATGCTGCTGGCCGGTGGCCAGGGCAGCCGCCTGAAGGTTCTGACGGAAAAAACCGCAAAGCCCGCCGTTCCCTTCGGCGGCAAGTACCGCATCATCGACTTCCCCCTGAGCAACTGTGTCAATTCCGGCATTGACACAGTCGGCATTCTGACCCAGTATCAGCCTCTGGAGCTGAACGAATACATCGGCAACGGCCAGCCCTGGAGCCTGAACAAGACCCATTCCTGCGCCCAGGTCCTGCCCCCCTATGAACGCCACGACAAGAAATCCGGCTGGTACAAAGGCACCGCCAACGCCATCTACCAGAACATCGACTTCGTGGATCGCTTCGATCCCGACTACGTGGTGATTCTCTCCGGCGACCACATCTATAAGATGGACTACGCCGCCATGGTGGCCTACCATGAAGAGCACAACGCCTCCTGCACCATCGCCGTCCGGAACGTGCCTCTGGAAGAGGCTTCCCGCTTCGGCATTCTGAACACCAACCCCGACAACTCCATTTACGAGTTCGAGGAGAAGCCCCCTGTTCCCAAGTCCACCAACGCCTCCATGGGCATCTACTGCTTCAACTGGAAGGTCCTGCGGGACGCTCTGATTGCCGACGAAGACGACCCCAACTCCTCCAACGACTTCGGCAAGAACATCATCCCCAACCTGCTGGCCGCCGGACATAAGATGATGGCCTATCCCTTCAACGGCTACTGGAAGGACGTGGGCACCATCGCCTCCCTGTGGGAAGCCAACATGGAGCTTCTGGGCAAGAACCCCGCCTTCGACCTGCGCGGCGACGAGCGCTTCAAGATCTACGCCCGCAACTCCGCCCTTCCCTCTTCCTTCATTGACTCCAAGGCCAAGATCACGAACTCCTTCGTGGCAGAGGGCTCCTCTGTCTACGGCACCGTGAAGCACTCCATCATTTCCGTGGGCTGCACCGTGGGTGAGGGCGCCCTGGTTGAGGACTCCGTGATTATGCCCGGCGTCACCATCGAAGCCGGCGCCATCGTCCGCAACGCCATTCTGGGCGAGGATTCCAAGGTCTGCCGCAACGCCGTGGTAGGCGGCGCCTTCGGCCCCGAGGACAAGAAGAGCATCAGCGTCATGTCCAAGGGCGCCGTGATTGAAGAAAATGCCGTGCTGAAGCCCGGCGATCTGCTGTAAGAGGAGGACCCCAACTATGAACGTAATGGGTATCGTTTTCACCAATGACGCAAGCCTGGGCGAACTGACTGACAAGCGCACCATGGCATCCCTGCCCTTCGGCGGCCGCTACCGCCAGGTGGACTGGGCGCTTTCCAACCTCTGCGCCGCCGGCGTCCGCCACGTGGGCATCATTTCCCGGCACAACTACCAGTCCCTCATGAACCACATCGGCGACGGCGAAGAGTGGGGCCTGGAGCTGGAAGAGGGCGGTCTGGAATTCCTCACCCCCTACGCCATGTCCGCCACCCATACATACCGCGGCAAGCTGGAATCCCTGAATTCCGCCATGGATTTCCTGGAGTACGGTGCTGACGACGAACTGCTCGTCATGATCGACTCCGCCGTTCTGTCCAATATCAACCTCACCGACGTGCTCAACGCCCATGTCAGCAGCGGCAAGGACGTCACTGTGGTCACCAAGTCCGGCGTCTGCGACGGCAAGACCCCTGTGGACCTGGCCCTGAAAGTGGAAAACGGCGAAGTCACCGATATGATGGTGGACTACACCGCTCCCGAAGGCTACCTGGCCTCCATGGATATCTTCGTCCTCAACAAGAAGTGGATGATGCGCCAGGTCCAGGAGATGATCGCTCGGGACAAGTTCCACATGGACCGGGATCTGGTTCTGGGCGGCTGGCAGAGAGGCAAGGTCTCTGTCAACGTCTACGAGTTCCAGGGTGTCGCCATGTTCAACGAAACCGTGGAGGCCTACTTCCGCAACTCCCTGGCCCTCATCGATAAGGACGTCCGTCATGACATCTTCCACGGCAATCACCCCGTGTTCACCAAAGTCCGCGACCGGGTTCCCACCTATTATGGCGATGCCTGCGACATTGAGGACTGCCTGGTGGCCGACGGCTGCTTCCTGGAAGGCAAGGCCAAGAATTCCGTCCTCTTCCGCCAGATCACCCTGGGCGAAGGCGCCGAAGTGGAGGACTGCGTGATTATGAACGACGCCGTCATCGGCGAAGGTGCGGAGATCAAGTATGCCATTCTGGACAAGAATGTCACCGTGACCCCCGGCGCCAAGGTTATCGGCACGCCGCGCAATCCCATTATCGTAAAACGGGGTGAAATCGTATGAAAATTTCCATCTGCGCCTCTGAGGGCGCACCCTACGCCAAATCCGGCGGTCTGGGCGACGTGATGGAGGCTCTGCCTGCGGCGCTCGCCCGCATCGAGGGCAACGAGGTAGTCCTGTTCCTGCCCTACTATAATAAAATCAAGCAGAACACCGCCTACACCGTGGAAAAGGTGGCAGAGTTCCGGGTCCAGCTGGGCTGGCGGCAGCAGTACTGCGCCGTCATGCGGCAGACCAACCGCGCCGACGGCGTCACGGTCTACTTCCTGGACAACGACTACTACTTCGGCAACCGCACCGGGGCCATCTACGGCGACATGGACGACGGCGAACGCTTCGCCTACTTCTCCCGGGCCTGCCTGGATGCCATGGCGGCCATTGACTTCATCCCCGATATCATCCAGTGCAACGACTGGCAGACCGCTCTGGTGCCCGTGTACCTGAAGGCCATGTACCAGGCGAAATTCCCCCACACCCGCTGTATGTACACCATCCACAACATCGAGTACCAGGGCTGGGCAAACGCCAACTTCTTTGATGATATGCTGGGCCTTCCCTGGGAGTACCGGGGCACCCTGGATATGCGGGGCAGCGTCAACGTCATGAAGGGCGCCATTGAAACCGCCGACCTCGTGACTACGGTGTCGGAGACCTACGCCCGGGAGCTCATGTATCCCTACTACGCCCACGGCTTGGATGGGATTCTCGCCAGCAACGCCTGGAAGCTCACCGGCATCACCAACGGCATTGACACAAACACCTTCAACCCCGCCACCGACAAGGCCCTGCCCGCTCACTTCAGCGCCGACGACTTTGTGGATGGCAAGGCCAAGTGCAAAGCCGCTCTCCAGGAGGAAGTGGGCCTGCCTGTGAAGCCCGATGTGCCTCTGATGGTCATGGTCACACGTCTGGCAGGGCACAAGGGTTTGGATCTGCTGTGCTACATTGCCCGGCGGCTCATGTGGGAGGAGGACGCTCAGCTTCTGATCCTCGGCACCGGCGAAGCTCAGTATGAAAGCTTCTTCAAGGACCTGGCGGTCCAGTTCCCGGAGCAAGTAGCTGCCAAGATCACCTTCAATCTGGGACTTGCCGCAAGAATTTACGCCGGCGGCGACATCTATCTGATGCCCTCCAAGTCCGAGCCCTGCGGCCTGAGCCAAATGAACGCCATGCGCTACGGCACGGTCCCCGTGGTCCACGCCACCGGCGGATTGAAGGATACCGTGCCTCCCGCCGACGAGAACGGCGAAGGCGGTCTGGGCTTCACCTTCCAGAGCTACAACGCCGACGACTTCCTGGCGGCTCTGAAGCGGTGCCTGAAGCTCTACAAGGACAACCCCGAAGGCTTCCGTGCCCTCCAGAAGCGCGGCATGGATATGGACTTCAGCTGGAACGTCCCCGCTCAGAAGTACATGGACCTGTTCAAGAAAATGCTTGCGTGGTAAGTTTTTCCGGGAGCTGCCCTATGGGCAGCTCCCTTATTTTTCTTTCAGCAGGACCCAATCCAGTCCCCAGTCAGCGACCTTGTAGAGCCCCAGGGCCAATGCCGTCAGAGGAACCCACAGGGCCGCAAATTGAGGGCAGATCTGACCCAGGAAGTTCCCTGGCTGGGCACGGTAGTCCCAGACTTCATAGTTCCGGTTCACCAGCAGTCCCGTGAAGAGCTCCACGGTGGTAACCGCCACGGTGCCGAAAAGCACCTTGACAATGGGCGGCACCCGCAGCCTTCCCAGCACGCCAATGAGAAGAAAACACGTTCCCCCAGCGGCGAACATACTCAGGTGGCTATAGCCTCGGTACAGGAGCTCCAGGCACACATAGCCCCCGCCGCCGATGCCAAAGAGAGCGGTTTTTTTCACAAGTTTCATGGCGTCTCACCCCAATGAGAATTATTTCCAGATTTTCAAGGAAAAAACCAAAAATTTCTCTTGACAAAGCGGCTCCTCATGGCTATAATAAAGAAGCTGATTTCGGCGGTGCCCGAAATCTTGACCACATGGCGGCATAACTCAGTTGGTAGAGTAGCCGGTTCATACCCGGTATGTCATCTGTTCGAATCAGATTGCCGCTACCAGGCCCGTTGGTCAAGCGGTTAAGACACCGCCCTTTCACGGCGGTAACATGGG
>DVJG01000152.1 GCA_018710805.1 Candidatus Faecousia faecipullorum | reverse complement strand
TAGGTATGGATCATTTCAATGGCAGCGGCGAAGGGTGCCGCCTGTTTCCAGTCGGCGCCGCACATCCGGCAGAACTCAAAGGCCAAAATAGGCCGCAGGCGCTTGCCTCCTGCCAGAAGGCTGTACTCCATGGCGGCAAACAGAGGCTTCTGGGGTTCCTCGTAGCGCTGAACATAGATATCCTTCAAATAGCATGTAATGTACGCCTGATATTCCCGGCTTCGCTCCTCAAGGTTCATCCTGGAATTCCTCCTCCACGGGGCTGCCATCGGCGGCAGTCATGATTTTCTTCACCTGCAGCTGGGCTTCATCCAGGAGCTTCTGGCAATTTTTCACCAGTTCCGTGCCCTCCTGGAAGAGCTTCAGGGATTCTTCCAAGGCCACGTCTCCCCGCTCCATAGCCCGGACGATCTGCTCTAAACGGACCATGGACGCTTCAAAGGTTTGGTTTTGCGGATTCATTTTCCTTCCTCCTTATCCATTACGGTGGCACGCAGTTTGCCGTCGCTGAGGGAGAGCTCCAAACGCTCTCCGATCTCCGCCTGGCGGACGCTTCGCAGGATTTCGCCGTTTTCCCTCTGGGCCATGGCATAGCCCCGGGACAGGACCTTCAAAGGGCTCATGGCATCCAGCTTGGAAACCGCAGCAATATAGCGGCTGTTTTTCTGGGTCAGCTGTTGATTCTGGGCGGCAATCAGCCGGTTTTTCAGCAGTTCCAAGCCCTTTCCCCGCTGCTCAATATAACCCATGGGACTGCGGAGCGCCGGGGATTGGGACAGGACATTCAAATGCTGGCGGGCAGCTTTCATCTGCCGATTGAGGGCCGATGCCATAGCTGCCGACATGGCGTCCAGGCTCTGCCGCAGGGCGTCCTGGTCCGGCACCGCCAGCTCAGAGGCGTTGGACGGAGTAGCGGCCCGCAGGTCGGCTACATAGTCGGAGATGGTCACATCGGGCTCGTGGCCCACGGCGGAAATCACCGGAATTTCCGAATGGTAGATGGCATAGGCCACCTGCTCATCGTTAAATGCCCACAGGTCCTCAATGGAGCCGCCGCCCCGGCCCACAATCAGCAGGTCTGCCAGTTTAAAATGGTTGGCGTAGCCAATGGCGGCAGCGATTTCTCCGGGAGCCTCCGTGCCCTGGACCCGGACAGGCAGGAGCCGGACCCTGGTCATGGGGTAACGCTTGCGAAGGATTCTGAGCATATCGTGAATCGCCGCGCCTGCGGAGCTGGTGATGATGCCGATGGTGCCGGGGTATTTGGGAAGGGGCTTTTTGTGGGCCGGATCAAATAGGCCCTGGGCCGCCAGCTTTTTCTTCAGCTGTTCAAAGGCGGCGTACAGGTCCCCTACCCCGTCCATAGCCATGGCGGTGCAGTAGAGCTGATAGGCGCCGTCCCGGGGAAATACGGAGACCTTGCCCATGGCGATGACCTTCATACCGTTTTCCGGACGGAAACGTAGGCGCAGGGCGTTTCCTTTGAACATGACGCATTTCAGGGCGCTGTTCTCGTCCTTCAGGGTGAAATAGTGGTGCCCCGAAGGATAGAGCTTATAGTTGCTGATCTCGCCCCGGACGGCCACCTGGCTCAAGGCCGGGTCTTCCTCCATGCGGCTTCTGATATATTCGTTCAGCTGGGTAATGGAAAGTACAGTTTGGGCCATATCATCCCTCCATAGCCCGGTAGGCCAGCACAGCCACACCCATGGCATTGTCCGTGGAAAATTGGGGCTGGGAGAAAATGGGGTCAAAGGGTTTTGTCAGCTCCCGGAGCATGGCGTTGGCGGACACGCCTCCGGAGAAAACCACCCGGCAGCCGGGGTATGCCTTCATGGCCTGGGCGGTTGCCGTGCAGACGGCTCCGATAACACACCGCAGGGCATAGGCCGCCGTCTCATCGGCGTCACCATGGGCGCTATGGAACTGCTGCACCTTATTCTGGACTCCGGACAGGGAAAACTCCCCGTTTGTACACTTTACTTTAAACACTTCCCTGCCCTGGGCTTCCTTACTCAGGGCATCCAGGTGCTTTCCTGAGGGAAAGGGCAGGTTCAGAAGCTGACCCGTCCGGTCGATGAGCTGTCCGGCAGAGATGTCCGTGGTGCCTCCAATGCGGGTACACTTGACGCTCTTCCCTTCCGGCTCCACAAGCAGCAGCTCCGTGGTGCCTCCGGACAGATGCCAGGCCAAATGGGGCTCATTCATCAGTTCCAGATGGCCTGCGCTCCAAAGGGAGGCAGCCACATGGCCCTCCTGGTGAGAAACGGCAATCAGCGGCACTCCCAAAGCCTCAGAAAGCAGCTTACCATGGGAGTATCCCACCATAAAACAGGGCATATAGCTTCCTTCCACATTCCGAGGCCGGGTGCTGACGCCCACCGCCGTGATATTTCTTGCCTCTATATGGGAAAACAGCCTGCCGGAAAGCTCCGGCAGGCTCTTGATATGGGCAAAGACTGCGTCGGATTGGCGCAGACCAAGCTCCCCTGCCTTGACAGGCAGGAGCTTGGAGCAGTTTTCACCGCCTGCACCGTCAAAAAAAGCGATGGAAGTGGTATAATTGCTGGTATCGATGCCAATGACGCTCATTTTTCTTCCTCGGAAACAGGGGGCAGGCTCCGGGCAAAGGCGCCCAGAATCCCGTTGACAAAGGAGCCGGTGTCGTCGCCGTCGTACTTCTTGGCCAGACGCACGGCCTCAGAAACGGCAACGCCTGTGGGCACATCCTCTACATAGAGGATTTCAAAAATAGCAAGCTGCATAATGCACCGGGTCAGCCGGGAGATGCGGCTCACGTCCCAGCCGATGGAGAACTTTGCAATCTCGGCATTGAGCTCTGCTTCCCGATTGGCAATCCCTGCCACAACGGTGTCTATGTAGCGCAGCTGGCTGCGGCTGGGGCGGTCGGTGTAGACCTCATTCTCTGCCTTGAGTTTTTCGTAGTATTCCTTATCCAGCCGTGTAGAAATCACCTGCTCCGGCTCTTCTCCGGTAAAATCCCGGCCGTAGATCAAATGAACAGCCAGTTCTCTGGCGTTTCCTCTCGTCATAGGTTTCTACCTTATTTCCGCACAATGCCGCAGACGTTTACGTCCACATCGGCAACGGTGACACCGGTGACAGATTCTACGGCGTTTACAACGGCAGTCTGGACCGCATGGGCAACGGCGATGACGCTTTCGCCATAGGCAACCACAATGTTGCAGCCGATGCTCAGGGCGTTATCCTCAGCAATGGCAATGCGGATGCCCTTGCCCCAGCTCTTCTTGCCGACGACTTCAAGCCCGCCTTTTACAACGCCATCCACCTCGGTCAGGGTGTGCTCAACGATGGTTGCAATTACATCTTCGGAAATCATCACATTGCCGTTCTCCTGGGCCTGGGTGATGTACTGTTTAGAATCTGCCATTTGGGATACCTCCAAAATCATGGTCACGGATTTTCACGCGACATATTTTTGTTTAGTATACCACAAATCCAGGAAAATACAAGAAAAAGATTTTGAAAAACCGTCCCGGGCCTTTCAGGACGCTTCCATGTCCCTGCATCGGACAGGAAAACCCCGGCGTGTTTATCACGCCGAGGTTTTCCTGTCTTATTGAACCTCCACTACCCGGATGCTGTCCAGATCGTAGTCCGACTGACTCATGACGATATCAGCGATGACGGCCACATCCTCCTGCTGCAATCCGCCCTCAGGAGATGCTACGGCTACGGAGATGCCGTCGCCGGACATATAGGCCACACAGTCGGCATAGCCCTTGGCGATGACCAGGCTCTCAATCTGGGCCTCGCTGAGAGCCGTCTTTACAATCTCATCCAGCTGCATGGCGGATTCTGTATCCTTGGTGCCCCCCTCTTTGGTACCGTCATAGGCCATGGCCTCCTGGAGAAGGTTCACCGCATTGTCCCGGGCCTGCTGACGGGAGAGGCGGACGGCGGCAAAATAATCGGTAGCCGTGGTTGCCACGTCCTCCCCGGACACAATGGCCGACATATCTTCAGAGAGGACCAGGGTGTCGTCGGACATGACCTTTTGGGCATCCAGAGTATCCTCAAGGGCCACTGCCGTGTTTTTTTCGGTGTAGAGCCAGTTGACGTAGATGCCTGCGCAGACTGTCACCAGAACTGCGGCGGCCACCATGTTCTTCTTCCAAACTTTCATAAAAATGCCTCCATTCATTTCATTTTCAAAACAGATATTTTATGGCTGGGCAGTCCTGTAGCATTTGCCACCGCCTGCGTAACCGCTAACCGCACCTGGGCATTGTCGGCCCCTTGGCAGAGGATCACCGCCCCCCGATATTCCGGCGGAAGCCTTTGATACACAAGCCCCGTTTCCTCCCGGGATGCATCGGAAATCAAGACTGTTTTGCTTCGGGTGGCTTCCGCAGAAGTTTCGTCGTCGGTCTGATAAAGGGTCTTCTCCCCTGCGGATTGGGTGAGAAGCACCTCTACCCTGCCTGCCCCGTCAATTTTTGATAGGACACCGGCCAGGGTCTCCTGGAGTTCCGGCTGGGTCTTGACATTTACAGGCGTGCTTGCAGGTTTCTCCACTTTTCCGCTGGGAAGGGCCATGAGAATGATGCCTGCGGCCAGAACCAGCAGCACATAGCGAAACTGTTTGAGTTTGCCCATTCCCTGTTCCCGGAGCGCTATCCAATCCATTGCAGGTCCTCCTTTGGGATGCCTAAGTCCTTCTCTATAATGGATTCTATCTGCCGCCGGGCATAGGGCGATGCCGTGCCGCGGATGGTTGCTTCCACAGGCAGAGGCGGCTGCCCTGCGCTTACGCGGATCTCCACCTGAATCGCGGCGTGAAGCTCAGCGGCTTTGTCCAAGATATATGATTCACATCGGGACTTTATGATATCCGCCATGGCTTTTTCCGCCTGGGCTTTTCCCGCGGCGGCTGCCTCGGAAGCTTCATAGGTGTCAAAGGTCAAAAATTCCGTCAGATCCTCGATTTTCAGGCGGGTCAGGGGTCTGAGAACCGTGAAAGCCAGGATAATGCCGCACAGCAGCCGAAAAACGTTCTTTTTGCTCCCGTCGGGGACAATCCCCGACAGAATGCCGCAGATGAGGGCTACACAAATGACGGACAATATATACTGCCGCAGGCTCTCCACTACCCCACCCCCTTCAGGAAGCATATGGTGCTGATAAGCAGCATAAGACAGGTGCTGCCCGTCATGGCAAGCAGGAGTCCCATGGCTGAGGAGAAATCCTCGATAAGGCCTGTCATCTCCTTGGAACCAAAGAGGGCGCAGACAGCCGCTGTAGCCTTGAGAACCAGATAGTGGACACCGATGCGTGTGAACGGGTCTAAGAACACGGCCAGGATGGCGAGAATCCCGTAGATCCCCGCAGCGTTTTTCGCCAGGGCCGTGCCCACCAGCACCGCCTCCGAGGCGTCGGAGAGAATGCCGCCCACCACGGGAACCACGGAGGAAATGGTCATTTTTGTGGCCTTCAGAGCCAGAGCGTCGGTGGTCCCGCTGACCACTCCTGTGAGGCCCATGTAGGTGGTGAACACCGTAAGCAGGGTCTTGAGGCACCAGCTGACGGTGGATTTTGTAAGGTCCCGCATTTTTTTGAGAATATCCTCACCAACGGCGCTGCTGGCCGTGGCCAGGGCCAGAAAGAGGTAGACTAACGGCACCAGAAGTCTGGCAATGAGGCGGCTCAGAACAGAATCAAAGACGGCGGTGCCTGCATAGAGGGCCGTGGAAGCCGTGACGCCTCCCTGAGCGGCCAGAGCCGCTGTGAGAACCGGACAGAGGAGCTTTCCGTATTCGCTGAGCTCCGTGACGGTTTTGGCTCCCAGGGAGATCATGGCGTTGGCATTGGTGCCTAGAAGCAGAGCCACGGTCACCGTCCCGGCAAGCTCTGTAGGGAATTTTGTGCCCGCCGGAACGGTTTTGAGAATGCACAGAAGCAAAACCGAGGCCGTAACGGACAGGGCGATTTTTAGAGCCTCACCAAGGTCCGGCCGGATGCCCAGAAGGACATTGCCCAGAAGCTCCTGAAGGCCCTGAGCAAAGGAATCGGTATGTTCCGGCATTTGCTCCGCGCCGGAGTCAGGGACTTCCGGCGCAGTAAATTCCAGGGCTCGTGCTTGAGGCCACAAGGCAAACAGCAGAAGAATAACTGCCAGCATTGGTAGAATTCGCTTCATAATTTTCCTAAAATCTCCTGTATCAACTCCAGAAAACTGCGAATGATCGGGACGGACAGAAAGAGCACGGCGGCGGAGCCGAGTATCTGCACGGTTTTTCCCAGGGAGCTGTTGCCGGCGTCGGTGCAAATGGTTCCGGAAATTTCCGTCACCAAGGCGATGCCCACAGCCTTCATGAGCACACCCAGCACCCCGGACTCCATGGAGCCCATGGCCTCCAGTTCCCACAGAAGGTCCAGCATCGGCTCCAAAAAGCGCAGGGCCACAACCCCCGCCATGCAGCACACAGCCAGACTCAGAAGCAGGGAGATGTCCTTTTCCTGCTGTTTGAGGGCCAGTCCCAGAGTCACCGCAATCAAAACGGCGGCAATGGCCTTCCAGAATACTGCCATCAGAACTGGAACAGGGCCTTCACCAGATCAAATAGATCGGCGATTTTTTGGGCCAGCATCATGAGCACCACCACAAGCCCCGCCAAGCTTGTCATGGTGGCCTGCTCCTCCCGGCCGGACCGGGAGAGGACCTGGTTGAGAATGGAGACGATAATGCCGATGGCGGCAATTTTAAAAATCAAATCAATATCCATTACGCAAAAATAATAGCCAGGGCCGCTCCTGCACAGAGGCCCAATGTCTGATAATTCCTCATACGCACATCCTTGTCCCTTTCCAGCGAGACGAGGGCATCCTGGCAGGCCCGCTGCAGAGCCTTCAGACTTTTGAGCTGACCTGCCAGATCAAAGCGCCCCAGAGACCTTCCAAGCTGGAAGAGCAGTTTTCTCCCTCTCGGCGTCAGAGCGCTCCGATAGCGGCCCAGGGATACCTGCATACAGCTGGGCACATCCGGGGAGATCTGCCGATTCAGCTCTCCGGAAAGGTCGGAAAAAACCTTCATAAGGACACCGCCTGCCTCTCTTCCCGCTTGAGCGCAGAGCTCCGGCAGAGGCGTCAGGCGATATGTGAGCTCCCACTGCATAAACTCCAGAGACCGGAGAAGTCCCTGAAGCTCCCGGACCTCCCGGCGATGGGCCGCGGCTAGAGAGAAGCCAAAACCGCCGCATCCCGCAATCACAAGCAGCGCCCCGATCCATTTTGTGGTCATGTACACATCCTTTCTGCGTGGTAGGACTTGTCCCGGTGTAAAATAAGAAGGCTGTCAAACACCCGGTTCTGTACCAAAATGCGGTAAACGCTTCTTGTCAAAAATTCCTCCCGGGAGGCGGCGTGGGCAGTTGCCAGCAAGCGAACGCCGCAGTTTGCCGCCAGAAAAAGGGCAGCGGCGTCAGCCTCCGCAGTGATCTCATCCAGGGCAATGCACTCCGGGCCCATGGTCCTGAGGGCCATGTCCAGCCCCGAAACCTTCGGGCACAGGCTCAGAACATCCATCCGCCTTCCCCTTTGGAAGCCCCCGGGGAACAGCTCTCCCCGCTCGTCCACCACGCACACCTGCTGAGATTCCGAAAGCCTTCGCGCAATGTCCCGAAGCAGGGTGGTTTTGCCCCACCCGGGAGGTCCCAAAATCAGAAGATTTCCTTTGGGGGGAATGCTTTCTGCGATTCCCGGAAAATCCCTGGCAATCCGGATGCACAATGACGAGACGGTCCTCATCCCCCCAACCTCCCCGTCCCGGGAGACGACCTCGCCGCAGAGACCGATTCGATGGCCCCCGGGTGCTGTGAGAAAACCTTTGGATATGGAAGCCGCGGCCCAGGGGGAATAGTGACTGGCGGCGTTCACAACGAAGTTCAGATCGTCCTGGGAAACCGCCCCGGAAAGCCAGCGGCTTCCGGAACCCAGCCGAATTTCCGGCGGCACTCCAAGCCGGAGCCGGACCTCCTGAGCCTCTTCCCTGCCCTGTTTGTCCACATCCCGTCGATATTTTGGCGGCAGGACCGTAAGCAGCTCTTGCCAAGCGCACATCATTTGCATCAACTCCTGCCTAAGACTATGCGCCCCGGCCCATTCCTATGCCGAGGCGCAAAAAGCCCCGGATAGCAAGGCTATCCGGGGAAAGATTACCGTTTATTCTTTTGGTAGAGGATGTTCAGGCCCTTTAGGAGCATGTTTTTGTCCAGAATAATGTCCCGCTTGCACAGGGGAATAATGAACTGCGCCATGCCGCCGGTGGCAACCAGGGTGCATTCGTGCCCCAGCTCCTCTTCGATACGCTCCACCAGGCCATCAATCATGGCGGCGGTGCCGTACATCATGCCGCTTCGCATACAGTCCACGGTATTCTTGCCGATGACCTGCTTGGGCTTGTCCAGGCTGATGCCCGGAAGCTGGGCACAGCGGGTGGTCATGGCGTCCAGAGACAGCTTCACGCCTGGGAAGATGATGCCGCCCATATATACGTTGTCCGGCTCCACCACTTCCAGGGTAGTTGCCGTGCCCAGGTCCATGAGAATCAGGGGGGCCTTGTACTCTGCCAGGGCGGCCACGGCAATGACAATGCGGTCGCTGCCCACCTGGCTGGGAACGTCCATATGGATGTTCAGTCCCGTTTTCAAGCCGGGGCCCACCACCATTGGCTGCTTGCCAATGATCTTCCACACGCCGGTGCGGACGGAGTTAAAGACCGGAGGCACCACGGAAGAAATGATGCAGTCTTCAATGTCCTCCACCCGAACGCCGTAGGCCTCCATCATGCTTTTGATCTCCACGCCGTACTGGTCGGAGGTCCGGATGGTGTCCGTGGCAATGCGGGCCTTGAACTTCAGGTTGTTCCCATGAAAACAGCCGATCACAAGGTTTGTATTTCCAATATCAATGGCAAGAAGCATAAATTTCTCCTTAACGTTTCGTTATGCGCTCTTCAAAATGGAGCAGGGCTTTCCCGATGAATCCCACCAAAATGGCAGCGGCAATGGCCTCGGGGATGCCGGAGGCGGTGACCGTGCCCATAATCAGGCCGAACACAGCGGTAATTGCCACATTTTTTGCCGCGGCGTACTGTTGGGCCAGCAGGATGTAGATACTTCCCATAACAAGGACGGTATGGCAGATGGCGGAAACAGCCGCCGTCACGGGAAGAGATAGATAGTCCTTCCGAAGCAGCTTTTTAAAGGCTTTCCAGAGATATCCCGCAAGAAGGCCGAAAGCAATCCGACAGCCCACGGCAATCCACAGGCTCTTGGCTGCACCCAGAAGGCCCTCATTGCTCATAAAGGGGGAAAAAGCGAAGGACAGCAGCGTCGGTGTGACGGTGTTGACCCAGACCGAGCACAGCCCGAACACGCCGCCCAGAAACGCCCCTGCGGCGGGTCCCAGCAGCACCGCGCCCAGTATCACCGGGATGTGCATGGTGGTGGCTTTGATGACGGGAAGGGGAATGAATCCGATACCCGTGGTGCCCATGACCAGAAGAATGCCCGCCAGCATGGCAAGGGTCGCCATACGCCGGGTGTCCAGCTTCGCTTTGTTGGTGTTTTTCATATTCAGTTACCTCCTGCTGCCGTTCCGCTTCTGCGGATACAGCGCAAATTATGGAGCTTTGGCTCCGGGAAACGCGAAGTAAATTGTCTGCGGCTGGTAAGCCGTTCCTTTGCGCCAATCATCCAGGCTAAAAAAGAAATACATCCGGTATTTCCAGGTTTTCGGTCCTTTTCCTGGCACAAAAAATCTGACTTCCAGCTTTTGCAAATTAAGGTCCGTGCTTCCTCCAATGGCACATTATAGCAAGCACCGTCCAAAATTACAAGTCATACTTTACAGCTTTGCAAAAAAAGATGTAGGTGTTACAATGATGTGTGACAAATAGAAAAAAGAAGAGCGAATAGGAGTGACCTGTGTTAAGGTTAAGTTGCTCAGACC
>DVJG01000016.1 GCA_018710805.1 Candidatus Faecousia faecipullorum | reverse complement strand
CTGGCAAGCTCGGGGTAGTATTCGTTGGTGGTGGTGTTGGAGGCCAGGAAGGCGTGGATGCCGAAGTGCTTGACCCCCAGCTTTTGCAGGCGCATGATGGAACCTGCCATCTGGTCCTCGGTCATGCCGTATTTGGCATCCCGGGGCATATCCATAATGGTGTTGCTCAGACAGAAGGAGCCGCCGGGGTTATACCGCAGACACACGGTCTCGGGAAGGTTTTCCCCGGCCAGACGCTCCAGGAAGGGCACATAGGTGGCGTCGTCCAGATTGATATAGGCGCCCAATTCCAGAGCCTTTTTCATGTCCAGTTCCGGGGTAACGTTGGAGGAGAACATAATGTCGTGTCCTGTGACGCCTACGGCCTGGGCCAGCAGAAGCTCCGTGTAGGAGGCGCAGTCACAGCCGCAGCCCTCTTCCTTCAGAATTTTGATAATATAGGGATTGGGCGTGGCCTTTACGGCAAAATACTCCCGAAAGCCGGGGTTCCAGGCAAAGGCAGCCTTCAGCGCCCGGGCATTGCGGCGGATGCCCGCCTCGTCGTAGATGTGGAAGGGGGTGGGAATCTGGGCCGCGATTTCACGGGCCTTATCCAGCGTCACAAATGCTTGCTTTTTCATGGTTTTCTCCCTCTTTAAAATAATCCAAAAAAATCCCTGTGCATATATCCTGCACAGGGAAAACACTTCTGCTTGTCCCGGCAGCACCCCATCTTGCGATGACAGTTCCGCAGGTCTTTCCTGCGGCCCCAGGGACGCCCTCCTTGGCGAGAGAACGACCCTTCGGCGGTGGCCCCTTTTCCCATCCGGCACTTGCCAAACCGGAGGGGTACTTTTGACGACCGCAACCTCAGCCATGGTCACGTAAATGATTGTATCTCAGGGGGAAACAAATGTCAACCCCCAATTGGCGCAGCGGGTAAAACCCTAGAAAAACCGCATCACATCCCCATGGGTTTTGGAGACAAGAACCCGCACCGCCGGGAAAGCCTCGGCCACTTTTGCCGCGAGATAGGATACCACGGGGTTCTCCGTATAGAAGTGCCCGGCGTCAATGAGGTTCAGTCCCAAATCATGGGCATCCCAGAAGCCGTTATACTTCACATCGGACGTTACGAAGGTGTCGCAGCCTGCATTCACCGCCGCAAGCATTTCACTGGCGCAGGCGCCGCCGCCTACGGCCACTTTGCAGACGGACTTCCCGCCGCTGACATAGCGAAGGCCCGGGCATCCCAGGGCAGTTTTTACCGCGGCGAGGAACTGAGAAAGGGGCTGCTCGGGGACAACTCCCTGCCGCAGCAGGCCCCATTGGCGCCCCTGGCCGTCCACGCCCTGAGGGTTGATCACCCGGACGCTGCCCAGCCCCAGCTTTTCCGCCAGACAGTCGTTGACCCCGCCGGGGGCCTGGTCCAAACTGGTGTGGGCATTGATGGCGGCAATGCGGTGCTGAGAAAGATTCAGAAGATTTCTGCCAATCTCTGTTTCATCGTTCAGCGCCTTGAGAGGTTCGTCGAAGATAATGGGATGATGGGTGAGAATCAGGTCTGCCTGTTCATCAATGGCCTCGGCAATGACCCCGGCAAAGGGGTCCAGGGCTACCAGGATGGTTTTGGCTTCCTGTTCCATCCGTCCGCAGAGCAGACCGTTATTGTCCCAGCTCTCAGCCATGCTGGCAGGAGCCAGAGTCTCCACAAAGGAGAGAATCTCAGATACCTTTGCCATAATTGTCCCTCGTCTGCTCCAGGGCCTCCAGGATTGCCATATATTCGGGAAGGGTCGGGTCCTCGGCACAGGCATGGCCGGTAACAATCTTTTCCACAACGTTGGTTACCCGGTCCAGATATTCCGGCACCAGAGGGGAGCCGCTGGCCAGAAGCGCCGGGGTGACATAGTATTCCTCCGGCTTCGGTTCCGGACAGGGTTCGTAGACGACCTCCATGACGGGATACAAAAACTTCCCGTCTTTCGCCAGGGTTTCCCGGCGGATGGCATAGCCGTGGCGGTATAAGTATTTCCGGAGATCCGGCCGCTTACTCTGGCACTGTAAAATGAGCCGATATTTGGGGTCCCGGAGCCAGGGAGCATCGGCGAGGATGCTCATAATGGTGTCCGCGCCCATGCCGGCGCAGACCAGGGTGTCGAAGTTGTGGGGGATGTGGCGGACGCCGCTGGACTGATGGAAGGTAATTTTCTCGGCAACGCCGTACTTTTCGGCGTTGCGCCGGGCGGAATCCAGGGGCATTTCGTTGATGTCCGAGGCAATGACGGACCGGGCCACGCCCTCAAGGAGCAGGTGGATGCCGAGATAACCGTGGTCACAGCCCACGTCTGCCACCCGGTCGCCGGGATTCACAAAAGAACAGCAGGCGAGAAGACGTTCGGAAAGGGGGAGTTTCATAATTTCTTCCTCCAAAGCATAGAAATGCCATCCCGGTATAGACCGGGATGGCACACCGGGATTTATCAGGCGTTCTGGGCTTCGTTGGCCTCGTAGGCTTCCAGGAAATGGTTCAGCTGGGCGAGGAAAGGCTCGCACTCAATGCCGTGGACCATGCAGGCTTCCTCCACGGTTTCTCCCCGGGAAGAGGGGCAGCCCAGGCAGTGCATGCCGATGGCGAAGAACAGAGGGGCGGACTGAGGAGCCACGTCCAGGATATCGCCGATGATGGTGTCTTTTTCAATCTTAACAGCCATAAAAATGACCTCCTTATATTTCTTTCCCTATTATAACCTTACATTCAAAAAAAGACAAGAGGAAAATTCATAAACGCCGTAAATTAGCGGTCCGGCAAGTCTCCTGTGGCGGGGTTGTCGATGAGCTGCCCGTCTT
>DVJG01000151.1 GCA_018710805.1 Candidatus Faecousia faecipullorum | reverse complement strand
AAACCGTAACGGTATTGCCTCCGGAGCCTCCCAGCATTCCGCCGCCCATCATGGCGCCTACGGTGTCGATGCCCTCCAGGGTTCCGATGCGGTTCAGAACTTCATCGGAAAGCTCCACAGCGGTTTCCATGTCCGTGTCCTCGGGCATGGTAATGGTGAGGTTCACGGTGGACATATCGGTCTGGGGCATATAGATGAAGCCCCGGGCCAGGGCTCCCACCGACGCCGCCGCCAGCAGCACCACAGCCCCCAGGATGATGACGGCTTTATGGTCCAGGGACCAGTATGCCGCTTTTTCGTAGAGGGGCAGAAGCTTGGTTTCCAGAACCCCCTGTTTGATGGGTTTGTCCTTAACGAGCATTCCCGAGGCCATGGCGGGCACCAGGGTCAGGGACACAATGAGGCTCGCCATCAGGGCGTAGGTCATGGTAAGGGCCAAATCCGTAAAGAGCTGGCGGGTGATGCCCTCCACAAAGACGATGGGCAGGAACACGCACACCGTGGTCAGGGTGGAGGCCGTAACGGCTCCCGCCACCTGTTCGGCGCCGGACACCGCCGCCTGGATGGCATTGGCGCCCTTGGACCGGAGCCGATAGATATTCTCAATGACCACCACGGAGTTGTCCACCAGCATACCCACGGAAACCGCCAGGCCCGACAGGGAAATCATGTTGATGGTGACCTCGGAGAAGTACATGAGCACAATGGCGAAGACCACGCTGAGGGGAATGGAGCAGAGGGTGACGAAGGTGGGCCGCAGGTCCCGCAGGAACAGGAAGAGAATGGCAATGGCAAACACTGCGCCCAGCAGGAGGCTGTTTAAAATGGAGTTGACAATGAGGTAAATATAGTCGCCCTGGTTCATAAGGGAGACGAATTTCAGCCCCGGGAACTCCTGTTCCAGGGAATCAAACCGGGAGAGAATGTTATCCGTGGCCTCGGCGGTGGCGTAGGTGGACTGCTTCTGGAAGGACAGCATGACGCTGTCAAGGCCGTTGAGCTTTGCGTAGGTGTCGGCGCGGTTGTCGGTAAGGGACACCACCGCCACGTCTTTCAGGGTAATGGGGTCCACGCCTTCCATATTCAGGTCCAAAAGCAGGAGATTCTGGAGGGTTTGCAAATCCTGGATTTCATCGCCTACGGAGACCATGTATTGGATGCCGTCCTCCTCCACGAAGCCTGCGGGCATGGAGAAATTCTGGGCGGCAAGGAGCTTTGACACCATGTCCATGGTGATGATGCCGTTCAGGTCCGCCTGCTTCAGGGCGTTCTCCCGGCCTTCCTCCAGGGAGTCCAGGCCGCTTTCAATCTGGGTCAGGGCCTGGTTCAGATTGGCGCTGCCCACCGCCATTTCCGCCTGGGCCTGGCCCAGCTTGCCGATCATGCCAACGGCGTTCTGGGCGGAGTCCATCATGCCATCCAGCTGGGCGTTGGCGTCGTCCAGGTTCTCCTGGGCCACGGACAGGGACCAGCTGAGATTTTCCCGGTCGGTACCCAGGGCCGCCAGGCTCTGGTCGATGCCCGCCAGGGTCTGCTCAATCATGGGCAGCGTGCCGTAGATCTGGGCCGCCTCTTCCAGCTGGGCCGTGACCTGGTTCAGCTCCGCCTCCAGGGCTGCAAGCTCCTCAGGGTCCTCGGTGGCGGCCATTGCCGCCTGGATTTCCCCGATCCGGGCCTGAAGGCCGGGAATTTGGGCGCCCGCTGCCTCTGCCGCGGCCTTCTGTTCCAGCGCCGCGTTCAGGCTCTGCTGCAGGGCGCTGAGGGCCGCGTAGTTCTCCCGGACCGAAGCCTGATACTGCACCATGTCCCCGATCTGGGACTGGATGCCATCCATGTCAATGGCCCCGGCGCCCATCTGATTTTTGGCGGCGTTGAGCTGATTCCGGGCTTTTTCCACGTCGTCCTTCTGCTCTTCCAGCTCCGCCTTGGCGTCGTCCATCTGGTCGTTGACGGCGGCGGCGATTTTCTCATTCAGGGTGTCTATCTTCTTCTGGTCCAGCACCACGTGGACCTGCTGCTGCACCATGCCTGTGGAGGATATCTGGGCCACCCCGGGGATGCCCTCCAGCTTCGTCAGCAGGGTGTCGTTGAGAAAATCCGTCAGCTCCATGGTGTCCATGCCCTCCATGGACACTGCCGCCACCTCCACGGGGAGCATGGAGGGGTTCATTTTCAGCACATAGGGAGCCCCCACGGTGTCTTCCCACCCTGCGGTCAGGGCCGAGAGCTTCTGCTGGATGTCCACCGCTATGGTGTCCATATTGGTCTGGTCCTCAAACTCCAAGGTCACGGTGCTGACATTTTCGGAGGAGGTTGAGGTGACCTCTTTGATGTGCTCCAGGGTGGACATGGCCTGCTCCATGGGACGGGTGATTTCCCGCTCCACCTTCTCCGGGCTGGCGCCGGGATAGCTGGTCATGATAATCACATAGGGAAAATCCATGTTGGGCAGCAGGTCCGGGGTCATTTTCAGAAACGACACCACCCCCAGGGCAATGATCGCAACCACCGCTACGAACACCGTCAGGGGCTTTTTCACAGAAAACTTTGGCATACAGCACTCCTAACCGCCGGGAATCGGCATTCTAATGGAAATAAGGTAGCACGTTTGCCCCCAAGAATCAACGCGTAAAATTTGAAGATTTTGTAAAGGCCAAAAAACGGGACAAACTAACCTGAGGGAAGTTTATTATATATAAGGTATTGGAAAGAAAACCGGGAGGAATCCCTTCCGCACAGCCTGGGAAAAAACGTCTGTGCCCTTTCCGGCGGCGTCGCCTGCAATGTTTATAAATAATTCAAAATTCCCCCATTGACTTTTTTAGCACTCAATGGTATAGTGTGCTTAGCACTCAGAGATAGTGAGTGCTAAAAGGAGGAAAGGCTTCATGGAACTGTCCGAGCGAAAAAAGAAGGTCCTGCGCAGCGTGGTTGACCTGTATATCCGCACGGCGGAACCTGTGGGCTCCAAGGCCATTGCCGAGCTGCCCGATATGAAGTACTCCTCCGCCACCATCCGAAATGAAATGGCCGAGCTCACCACCTTAGGGTATCTGGAGCAGCCCCACACCAGCGCAGGGCGGGTGCCCTCCGCCGCAGGCTACCGGATGTACGTAGACGAGCTGATGCTGGACTACCGCCTGTCCATTGACGAGACCAAGTCCATCAACACCGCCATTGAGGAAAAGATGCAGCGGGTGGATAAAATGGTGGAAAAGGTAGCGCGGCTTGTGTCCCAGGCCACGAACCTTCCTGCCATCTCCGCCTCCCGGCTCAGCGCCGCCCGGGTTCAGCATTTTGAGCTGATCCAGGCAGGCCCCGGAAGCATTATCCTGGTGCTCATGCTGGGAGACGACCGGGCCGTGAACAAGGTCATCAAGCTCCCCGTGGAGGTCACGGAGACGGACCTCAAGCTTCTCTCGGCGGTTCTGAACGCCGCCCTGACGGACATTCCCCTGGAAGAGCTCACGTCGGAGCTCATGGACAAGGTCATGCGCTCGGCGGGAAACGCCGCCCCTCTGGTACCGGTGGTCCTGGACTTCACCCAGGAGACCCTGAAAAGCCAGGGCGTCACCAATGTGGCAGTTGCCGGACAGTCCCGGCTCCTGGGCCTTCCCGAATACCGGGATGTGGACAAAGCCCAGCGGGTCCTGGCCTCCATTGACGAGGAAGCCCTCAGCGGTCTTCCCGCAGTTCTGGAGGGCGCCAACGGCACCAAGGTCCTGGTAGGTCCCGAAAACGTGGCCGACGAACTGAAAGACACCTCCGTGGTCATGACCAAGTTTGACATCGGCGACGGGATGCAGGGCATGATCGGCGTGGTGGGTCCCACCAGAATGGACTACGCAAAGGTCACGGCGCGGCTCAGCTATTTCGCCGAGAGCCTTTCCAAACAATTTGCAAAACCCGAACTTCCCAAACTGCCGGACGCCGGCGGGAAAACGGACAAATAGATAGGAGGCCCAGAACGTGGCAAAAAAGGATAAGGAACAGGAACAGAACCTGGAAGAAGAAACTGTAGTGGAAACCCAGGAAGCTCCCGAAACGGCGGAAACTCCGGAGGAGAAGAACCCCTGGGAGGAAAAATACAACCAAGAGCGGGACGCCCACCTGCGGGTGGCGGCGGAATTTGACAACTTCCGCAAGCGCACCGCAAAGGAAAAGGAAGCCAGCTACGGCAACGGCAGAGCCGACGCCGTGGAGAAGATGCTTCCCGTCTACGACAACCTGGAACGGGCCCTGAATCAGCCTACGGAAGACGCCGCCTACAAAAAGGGCGTGGAGATGACCATGAACGAACTGGTGAAGATTTTCACCGGTCTCGGCGTTGAGATCTTCGGCGCTCCCGGCGACACCTTCGACCCCGCCATCCACAACGCAGTGATGCACATGGAAAGCGAGGACCACGGAGAGAACGAAATCGTTCAGGTCTTCCAGAAGGGCTTCAAGCTGGGCGAAAAAATCGTCCGCTTCGCCATGGTCCAGGTGGCCAACTGACTTTGCTCCCACGCCTTTGAAAGAACCCTTTCAAGACTGGAATATAGAACCTTGTAAAAAATATTGTGTCAATATAGGAGGAAAAATTTATGTCTAAGATTATCGGTATCGATTTAGGAACCACCAACTCCTGCGTCGCCGTGCTGGAAGGCGGCGAACCCCAGGTCATCGCCAACGCCGAAGGCAACCGCACCACCCCTTCCGTGGTGGCCTTCTCCAAGACCGGTGAGCGTATGGTTGGCCAGGTGGCAAAGCGTCAGGCCGTCACCAACGCCGACCGCACCGTCTCTTCCATCAAGCGCCACATGGGTGAAAACTACCATGTGACCATCGACGGCAAGAGCTACACCCCCCAGGAAATCAGCGCCATGGTCCTGGCCAAGCTGAAGGCCGACGCCGAGGCTTACCTGGGCCAGACCGTCTCCGAGGCCGTCATCACCGTCCCCGCCTACTTCTCCGACGCCCAGCGTCAGGCCACCAAGGACGCCGGCAAGATCGCAGGTCTGGACGTCAAGCGGATTATCAACGAGCCCACCGCCGCAGCTCTGGCTTACGGCCTGGACAAGGAAAAAGAGCAGAAGATCATGGTCTATGACCTGGGCGGCGGCACCTTCGACGTGTCCATCCTGGACATCGGCGACGGCGTCATCGAGGTTCTGGCCACTGCCGGCGACACCCGTCTGGGCGGCGACGACTTCGACCAGAGAATCATGGACTACCTGGTTGCCGAATTCAAGAAGGCCGAGGGCATTAACCTGGCTTCCGACAAGGTGGCCATGCAGAGACTGAAGGAAGCCGCCGAGAAGGCCAAGATTGAGCTGTCCGGCGTGACCTCCACCAACATCAACCTGCCCTATATCACCGCCGACGCCACCGGCCCCAAGCACCTGGACGTGACCCTGACCCGGGCCAAGTTCAACGAGCTCACTGCCGACCTGGTGGAGCGTACCATGAAGCCTGTCCGTCAGGCCATGTCCGACGCCGGCCTCTCCGCTTCCGACCTGCAAAAGGTCCTGCTGGTGGGCGGCTCCACCCGTATCCCCGCCGTTCAGGACGCCGTCAAGTCCATCACCGGCAAGGAAGGCTTCAAGGGCATCAACCCCGACGAGTGCGTGGC
>DVJG01000150.1 GCA_018710805.1 Candidatus Faecousia faecipullorum | reverse complement strand
GACCCTCCCCTCCTTATTTTGCTGTTAATGAATTTCCTTCAAGGGCTTAATATACTGCTCTCTGCGGCGCTCCTTTTCGGCCCGGTAGCCCAGGTCGTTGCCTGCGTGGACCTCCCGAAGATAGTCATAGTGGTTCTGGAGAATGTCCTCGTTGGACCTTGCCAGCATCATAACGGCGATGGAGGAACACTGGTCGGAGGCGCGCTCCAGATAGGTCAGCGTCTCCATGAACACCAGGCCCGAGCCAACGGAACAGGTGCCATTTTTCAGGCGCTTGGTATGCCGATCGCGGAGAATCATGACCATGTCGTCGATGGTCTCCTCCAAAGGCTCAATGGCAACGGCCTTCTTATCGTCTCCCGCGGCAAAGGCCGTTACGGTGATGTCCAGAATCTCATTGACGGCGGCACAGATGAGGTGCAGTTCCTTCTTTGCCGTATCGGAGAAGCTGGCGCTTTCGGCCTGGAGACGCTGGGACAGTTCCACCAGGTTCGTGGCGTAGTCGCCGATACGCTCAAAGTTGGGCACAGTCTGCATGAGCATATCCAGCTGGCGGTCGTCCCACTCGTTCTCGATATTCTTAGACAGGCCGATGAGGAAGTGGTCGGCTTCGTCGGTGAACTGGTCCAGCACATCTTCGTCTTCCTCAATTTCCGCAACCAGCACCGGATCATACTTATAGAGGACACGGGTAGCCTTTTTAAAGTTATCCCTTGCCAGGGCGCCCATAGCCGCCACCGCCTTCACCGTTTCAGCGACAGCCACGGCGGGGGAAATATAGAGCTTCTCGTCCAGGGTGTGAAGTTCCGGATGCTTGTCCTCCTGGGGTTTCTCCTCCCGGACAATGACCATGGACAGCTTCACCAGCCAGTTTGCAAAGGGGATCAGGACAATGGCGGTAATCAGGTTGAACACGGTCTGGAAGTTGGCGATGGCGCCGCTGTCCACAGCGCGGACCCAGTAGGCGCTGCCAAAGACAGCTCCCTTCTGAAGCAGGGTCATGACAATCATAAAGAGCACCGTGCCAATGGTGTTGAAGGCAATGTGGACAACGCCGGTACGCTTGGCGTCCTTGGAGGTGCCGATGGAGCAGACCATGGCGGTGGTGACACAGGTACCCAGGTTGATGCCCATAATCACAGGATAGGCCATGGCGAAGGTGATGCCGGCTCCCGGCACCGAGGCAACGGTCTGCAGCATACCCACGGTAGCGGAGGAGCTCTGGACGATGACCGTCAGCACCAATCCCACCAGGATGCCCAGAATGGGATTGTTCAGCAGTCCCACAAAGCTGACAAAGGCATCGGTGCCGATCAGCGGTTTGACGCCGTCGGTCATGATGCTCAGGCCCACAAAGAGCACGCCGAAGCCCACAAAAATGTCGCCAATGGATTTGGAGGATTTCGACTTGATGAACATCAGAAGAATGATGCCCACCACCAAAGCTATGGGAGCCAGGGTGTCGGTATCACAAAGCATGAGAAGCAGATTGTCCCCAGCCTCAATAGAAGACAGTCGGATAATCTGGGCCGTGACGGTGGTGCCGATATTGGCGCCCATGACGATGGACACGGCCTGTTTCAGGCTTAGAACTCCCGCACCAATGAGGGCCACGGTCAAAACGATGGTAGCCGTGGAGCTTTGAATGACCGCGGTGACCAAAGTGCCGGTAAGAACGCCCATGAGTACGCTTCCGGTAACTTTTTCCAAGACCCGTTTCAGGGCCGCGCCGGAACTGTTCTTCAGGCCGTCGCCCATGACCTCAATGCCATAGAGGAACATGGCGAGACCACCCAGAAGCTGAATAATGGCTCTAAAAATTTCCATATGAAACTCCTATATCTCTTTGGAATCGCCCATCGGGGGAGATACTATCATTATACGGAGTTTTTCGGTAAATGTACAGTCCAAATTTCACAAGAATTTTACATGATTTTTACATAAATCTTATAAAATTCCGAACTTATCCAAGAAATACAAAAACCCCTCCTCCGGGAAGACCCGGAGAAGGGCAGAAAAGTGCTTATTTTCCTGTGGAGCCGAAGCCGCCCTGGCCCCGGTTGGTGTCTGAAAGCTCCTGGGCTTCTTCATAGGGAGGTGTCAGCACCGGGGTGATGACCATCTGGGCAATGCGCTGGCCGTTTTCCACGGTCTGTGCCACGGAGCCGTGGTTATGGAGGACCACGGTGATCTCGCCGCGATAGTCGCTGTCCACCACGCCCACCTTGTTGGCAGGGGCCAAGCCCTGCTTACAGGCCAGGCCGCTTCTGGCGTAGACCAGGCCTGCACAGTTTTTTGGTACCTCCATAGCGATGCCTGTGGGGATAAAGGCCGTCTCACCGGGGCGGATGGTAACGGCGCTTTCCAGGCAGGCATAGAGGTCCGCACCTGCGGCCTCCGGAGAGCCATAGGTGGGGAGCTTGGCGCCATTGCGGAGAATCTTCACACGAATGGGGTTCATCCTCTCATCCCCCTTCCCTCACCCTGCCAGTCCTGCCAGAGAACCACTTTTCCGGATTCCAAAGAGGCAGGCACATCGATGAGCCGTTGATTTTCAGAGCCCCGGAACCGGAGGGAGAGATTTTTCCTTGCCTCCACAAAGGGGCCATCCACCAGTACGTCCAAGTAGCTCAGATATTCTCTGGTATCTCCCAGGCGGCCGGAAGTAATGTCTTTGTCAAACAGGTAACCGGAAAAAGCCCAAATGGACTTTTGGGGAAGCTGGGCCTTGACTTTGCGAAGAAGCTGCACAATGCCCTGCTGATTCTGGGGCTCAAAGGGTTCACCGCCCAGAAGGGTCAGGCCCTTGATGTAATCGGGGCGCATCATGTCCACGATTTTGTCCATGACCTCCTCGGTGAAGGGCACGCCGTAGTCAAAGTCCCAGGCCACCTCATTGAAGCAGCCGGGGCAGTGGTGGGTGCAGCCGGAAACAAAGAGGCTCACCCGGACCCCGGGTCCATTGGCAATGTCGCAGTTTTTAATGGCAGCGTAGTTCATGGCGCTCCCCTTTCTTAAATGGCTGCCAGGAAATTTCTGACTTCCCGACGGTTTTTCAGAATGATTTTCTCCGCCTGTCTGGTCTTCGCCAGGTAGGTGCTGTTTTTTACCCGGTTATCCCGGTTGTAGTTCCAGATCCATTTGACGAATTCCCAATCAAAGCGCTCGGGGCATCCGGCGCTCATGTCCGGGCGAACTCTGCCGTAGCTCTGGGTAAGCCTTTGGAGAAGGCCCCAGAGGCAGGCCCAGCGGCTGAATTCCAGGTAGATCACCGTGTCGCATTTTTGCAGGCGCATTTCCATGGTACGGCCGTAGTTGCCGTCAATAATCCACCTGTCCCCGTCCAGAACGGCTTGGAGCTTTTCGTTGAATTCCTCCTGGGAAACGTTTTCCCAGCCCTCTTTCCACCACAGCTGGTCCAAATGGGTCACAGGCAGGTGCAGCTTTTTGCCCAAGGTTCTGGCCAATGTGGATTTTCCGGCGCAGGAGCAGCCGATAATGAGTATTCTTTCCATATACAATACCATATAACTGCGTGAAGGGAGGGATCATTCCCTCCCCCCACATTATCGTAAAATCAGCTTATTAGTAGGCAACGCCCCAGTAAACCATCTTCTTGGCGGGCTTGCCGCAGCAGGCGCAGGTGTCGCCCAGGTGCTCCTGGTTGAACGGGATGCAGCGGGAGGACATCCCCGCCACCTCTTTCATTTTCAGCTCGCAGGCCTCATCGCCGCACCACATGGTCTTGACGAAGCCGCCGTTCTTTTCCTGAAGCTCTTTGGCCTCTTCCAGAGAGTGGGCCTCGTAGATGTGGTCTTCCAGGTTCTTCTTTGCCCGCTGGAACATATCGTTGTGGACCGCTTCCAGCTGTTCCTGCACGGCGGATTCCAGGTCCTCCAGCTTCACGACCACCTTTTCCCGGTCGGTGCGGCGAACCAGAACGCAGCTGCCGTTTTCCAGGTCCCGGGGACCGCACTCCACGCGAAGGGGCACACCCTTCATCTCATACTCGGCGCACTTCCAGCCCATGGAGTTGTCGGAATCGTCCAGCTTTACCCGGAAACCAGCCTTCACGAGGCGGTCTTTCAGGCCGTTTGCCGCCTCCAGAACGCCGGGCTTGTGCTGGGCCACGGGGAGAATGACCACCTGGATGGGAGCAACCTTGGGAGGCAGCACCAGGCCGTTGTTGTCGCCGTGGGTCATGATGATGCCGCCGATGAGACGGGTGGACACGCCCCAGGAAGTCTGGTGGGGGTTGACCCGCTGGTTGTTCTGGTCGGTAAAGGTGATGTCAAAGGCCTTGGCGAAGCCGTCGCCGAAGTAGTGGGAAGTGCCCGCCTGCAGGGCCTTGCGGTCGTGCATCATGCACTCGATGGTGTAGGTAGCCTCGGCGCCGTTGAACTTCTCCTTGTCGGTCTTCTGGCCCCGGGTCACGGGCATTGCCAGGACGTTCTCGCAGAAGTCGGCGTAGATGTTCAGCATCTGTTCCGTAAAGTTCCGGGCCTCCTCAGCGGTGGCGTGCATGGTGTGACCCTCCTGCCACAGGAATTCCCGGTGACGCAGGAAGGGACGGGAGGTTTTCTCCCAGCGGAGCACGCTGCACCACTGGTTATACTTGAGGGGCAGGTCCCGGTGGGACTGGATGATCTGGGCAAAGTGCTCACAGAAAAGCGTCTCGGAGGTGGGCCGGATGCAGTAGCGCTCTTCCAGCTTCTCGCTGCCGCCCATGGTGACCCAGGCACACTCAGGGGCGAAGCCTTCCACGTGGTCCTTTTCCTTCTGCAGGAGGCTTTCGGGAATCAGCATGGGCATATAAACGTTTTCCACGCCCACGTTCTTAAAGTCCTGGTCCAGAATTCTCTGGATGTTCTCCCAGATGGCGTAGCCATAGGGGCGGTAGACAAAGATGCCCTTAATTGCCGAATAGTCGATAAGCTGTGCTTTTTTGCACACGTCGGTGAACCACTGGGTGAAGTCCACTTCCATGTCCGTGATCTGCTCGACCTTTTTATCTTTTGCCATGTATTTTCATCCTCTCAGGTTTTTCAAATAATAGTATCGATTATTATAGCACTCGTGTCAAGCCTTTGCAATGTCAATTTTTCATGATGGGCCATTCTTGAAAAGGGCCGCGGCGTTTTTTCTCATTGTAATTCCGCCCAGAATTTGCTATACTAAGGAAAGAAATACAGACGGAGGTTTTAGTCATGAAATCCATCCGAGAGATTTATAAAATCGGCAAAGGCCCCTCCTCCTCCCACACCATGGGTCCCGAGCGGGCGGCAAAGCTGTTTCTTTCCCGGTATCCCCAGGCAGATCGGTTCCTGGTGACCCTCTATGGTTCTCTGTGCAAGACAGGTGTAGGACACGGCACGGACCGGGTGCTCCGGGACACCCTGGGCGAGCGGACGGAAGTGCTCTTCTCAAAGGACAGCTGGGAAGGGATGCACCCCAACACCATGGACTTTACCGCTTTTTCCGGGGACCGGAAAATCGGCACCCTGCGGGTGGAGTCCGTAGGCGGCGGTGATATCCGTATCCCCGGGGAGCCCATGAGCAAAAGCGGCGAAGAAGTCTATGTGGAACACTCTTTTGCGGAGATTGCCTATTTCTGCCGCTGGCGGTATATACACACCCTCAGTGAGTATGTGGAGCTCAACGAAGGACCGGAAATCTGGGATTTTCTCATGGAGGTGTGGAACACCATGAAGGCTTCCATTGACGAAGGTCTTAGTAAAACCGGGGTCCTTCCCGGGGGCCTCAACGTCCAGAGAAAGGCCAAGTACCTCTACGAAAAGCCCATCGACGACCGCCCGGCCCTGAAGGAGTTCCAGTCCATTGCCGCTTACGCCTACGCCGTGGCAGAGCAAAATGCGGACAACGGCACCGTGGTCACGGCGCCGACCTGCGGCGCCTGCGGCGTTCTGCCTGCGGTCCTCAAATACGCCCAGGTAACAAAAGGATTTTCCGACAAAGAAATCTGCCGGGGCCTTGCCACGGCAGGCATCATCGGCAATCTGACCAAGCAGAACGCCTCCATCTCCGGCGCCGAGTGCGGCTGTCAGGCGGAGATCGGCACAGCCTGCTCCATGGCCGCGGCGGCTCTGGCGGAGCTCTATGGCCAGAATCTCGACCAGGTAGAATACGCGGCGGAAGTGGCCATGGAGCATCACCTTGGCCTGACCTGCGACCCCATCTGCGGCCTGGTGCAGATTCCCTGCATTGAGCGAAACGCCGTGGCGGCGGTTCGGGCAATGAACGCCTGCAACCTGAGCTACTTTCTGACAGGCTCCCGAAACATCAGCTACGACATGGTGTGCCGGGCCATGAAAGAGACCGGTGTCAATCTGGACCACCGCTTCCGGGAGACCAGCGAAGGCGGGCTTGCCAAGCTCTACGAGCGCAAGGGCAAGGGGTGATTCCGGAGCTCCGGCAGGTCTTTGAGAAGGGAACATTTTCCGGCCTTTTCCAGGCCGGGAAATTTCTTTTTTCTCGGAATTATCCTTGAACAGGAGCAAATGATATGATAGAATGAAAATGAAATTTTTTTGTCAAAGGGACACCGAAAAATCCGTGGATTTTTGCGGTTTCTTCTTGACAAGGCAGGGTCCTTTCGGTATAATTGTACCGAAATAAAGTTTGGGATTGTCATTGCGTTTTTGGGCGCAATTACATATCGCTCGCCCCGACGAGCCAAAAAAACGGGGAAAATTCAAATTCAAAGAAGATAGGAGAAAACACTATGAAGAAACTCATCGCACTCCTCCTGGTTCTGGCCATGACCATGACCTTCACCGCCTGCAGCGGCTCCGCCGAATACAAGCTCGGCATGGGCGTGGACCTGAACACCGACTCCTCCAAGGACGGCCAAGCTCAGGTAGACGCCACCGTGGCCGCCGTTGTCCTTGACAAGAACGGCAAGATCGTCTCCTGCCGTCTGGACGTGGCCCAGAGCAAGATGGACATCACCGACGGCCAGGTCGACACCGCCGCCACCTTCCAGACCAAAATGGAGCTGGGTGATGCCTACGGCATGGTGGCTTACGGCAACGCCATCGCCGAGTGGGACGCTCAGGCCAAGGCTTTTGAGCAGTACGTGGTAGGAAAAACCGCTGAGGAAGTCAAGAACATCCCCACTACCACCAATGAGCACGGCATCGTCGCCACCGACGAGGCCCTTCTCGCCTCCTGCACCATGCAGATTTCCGAGTTTATCAACGCCATTGTGAAGGCCTGCGGTGACAACAACTCCGTTACCTTCAAGGCCGGCAAGGACATCACCCTGGGTCTGGCTGCCATCACCACCGCCGAGGAATCCACCGCCGCTGACGAAGAAAACGAAGGCGTTGTGAAGATGTACTCCGACTTTGGCGCAGCTGTGATGGAGAACGGAAAGATTGTGGCCGCTGTCACCGATTCCGTCCAGCCCCAGATCACCATGGATGTGGACGGTGTCATCACCGGTTCCACCTTCAAGGGCACCAAGATGGAGCTCGGCTCCGATTACGGCATGGTTGCCTATGGCAATGCCATCGCTGAGTGGGACGCCCAGGCCAAGGCCTTCGCCGCCTACACCGTGGGCAAGACCGCCGAAGAAGTTCGTGCCATCCCCACAACCCAGAATGAGCATGGCTTTGTCCCCGCCGACGAGACCCTGCTTGCTTCCTGCACCATGCAGATCACCGGCATGATGGCTGTCATCGCCCAGGCCGCTGACTACGCCCGCTAATTTTTCTTCCACAATGGTCCCCCGGCGCCTTGGTACCGGGGGACCATAGCGTGGGACGCCCTTTTGGAGGTGAATGTGTTGAACGCCATCAAGGCCTTTTTTCTTGTCCTTCTGTGCCTGATCCCAGCCTTATTCACGGGATGCGGCAAAACAAACAATTCAAAAGCGGGGGTTGCAAAGGTCTACTATACCTACTTCGACACCGTCACCACCATCCGCGATGAATCGGATGATTCTCCCGAAGAATTTGATCGGCGCTCCGCCGAGGCTGCAAAGATTTTGGAGACCTACCACAAACTTTTTGATATCTATCACGAATATTCCGGCATTCACAACCTCGCAACCTTAAATAAACAGGCCGGAGGCGAAGCCATGGAGGCAGACCCCGCACTTATTGAATTTCTACTCTATGCCAAGGACCTTTATGAGAAGACCGATGGCGAAATGAACGTCATGATGGGTTCGGTCCTCTCCATCTGGCACGATCTCCGCACCGCCGCCTCCGAGGACCCCAAAAATGCCCGGCTTCCCACAGAGGAAGAGCTGTCCGAAGCCGCCAAGCACATCTCCATTGACACCCTGGAAATTGACGAAGAGGCAGGCACCGTCCGTATTTCGGACCCCGAAGCTTCCATTGACGTAGGCGCCCTGGGCAAAGGCTACGCCACGGAAAAAGCCGCCCAGTTTCTGGAAAGCGACGGAGCCAGGGGCTATGTTCTCAGTGTCGGCGGCAACATCCGCATCATCGGCACGAAAATGGACGGCAGCGGCTTTGTAACCGGCGTCCGGTCGCCGGATTCTTCCGACCCCAATTTTGCTGCAACCTTACGGCTGTCCGACACCGCCTGCGTGACCTCCGGAGTCTATGAGCGGTTTTACAGCGTCAAGGGTAAGCAGTATCACCACATCATTGACAAGGACACACTTTACCCGGCACGCTACTTTGATTCTCTCACCATTGTGACCCGGGATTCCGGCCTGGCCGATGCCCTCTCCACGGCACTTTTCTGCATGACCTATGAGGACGGACAGAAGCTTCTTTCCGACATTGGCGGCGTTGAAGCCTTCTGGATTTTCCCGGATGGCACGAAAAAATATACGCCGGGCCTTGAAAAATCGATAATCAGCACCGATTAACTGGTGTTTATTATACAAACCTGCAAATGCTAGAGCGAAAAGAAGGAGGAATCTGCGTTTATGATCTTCAAACGAAAGCTATCCAACTTGGAGCTGCCCCACGACAAGGCGACCACCAATGTGGCCAGCGTGCCCATTGCGCCCCCCAGCGAGGTGCTGCTTCCTATGACCATGCACTCCGGGTCCCCTGCGGAACCTGTGGTGAATGTGGGGGATCATGTCTGCATCGGTCAGCTGATTGCCCGGGAAGAGGGACGAAACTCCTCTCCCGTCCACGCCACCATTTCCGGCACGGTCACCGCCATTGAGCCCTACGGCAATGCAAAGGCCATCCGCATCCAGTCCGACGGAAAAATGGAAGTCTCTCCCGACGTCCGTCCTCCCGAGGTTCACGACCTGGATTCCTTCCTGGCCTCTGTTCGGGAAAGCGGCATCGTTGGTCTCGGCGGCGCAGCCTTCCCCGTGTGGGCCAAGCTGGACGCCGTCCGTCGCGGTCCCGTGAAAACCGTGCTCATTAACGGCGCCGAGTGCGAACCCTATCTCACCGGAGACAACCGCACCATGGTGGAGCACAGCGACCTGATTGTCAAAGGCATCGACCTTCTCAAGACCTATCTCAAGAGCGAAAAGTTCATCATCGGCATTGAGAAGAACAAGCCCGAAGCCATTGCCCATCTGACGGAGGTCTTCTCCAACGACCCCGCCGTGGAAGTTCTCCCTCTGGACTGCACCTATCCCCAGGGCGCCAAGCAGATGCTTCTGTACAATGCTACCGGCAAGGTGGTTGAGGCCGGGCAGAGACTTGCCTCTCTGGAAGTCATTATCATCAACGTCACCTCCCTGGCCAAAGTGGCCAAATTCATGGAAACCGGAATGCCTCTGGTGGACCGCTGTGTCACCGTGGACGGCTCTGCTGTGAAGGAGCCTAAGAACCTGGTGGTTCCCGTGGGCACCTCCGTGGGCTATATCCTCGAGCAGGCCGGCGGCCTCAAAGAAGAGGCCGGGAAGATCGTTATGGGCGGACCTATGATGGGTCACACGGTCACGGACCTGAAGGAACCCATCGTCAAAGCCACCGGCGGCATTCTTGCCTTCAACGAAAAGGACGCCAAGGTCCTGGAGCCCACCGCCTGCATTCACTGCGGCCGCTGCGTCAATGCCTGTCCCATGGGTCTGAACCCCGTGGCCTTCTCCAAGGCCATGGAAATGGAGGATGACGAGGCCCGGTTCGAGCTTCTCACCCGGGAACAGGTGAAGGTCTGCATTGAGTGCGGCGCCTGCTCCTACGTTTGCCCCGCTCATCGCCAGCTGGTCAAGCACAACATCGACGGCAAGGGCTTCCTGCGGAAGTACCAGGCTGCAAAGTAAGAAGGGAGGCAGTAAGATGAATGCTTTGATTTCTTCTCCCGCGCCCCACATTCACAGTGGGGCTTCCGGCCAGCGAATCATGCTGGACGTGATTCTGGCCCTTCTGCCCGTGAGCATCGCCTCTGTGATTCTCTTTGGGCTGAACGCTCTCTGGGTGCTCGTCAGCTGTATTCTGGGCGCTGTGGTCAGCGAATTCCTGTTCAATCTCATTGCCAAGAAGAAGCAGACCATCGGCGATCTCAGCGCCGTGGTCACGGGCCTTCTTCTGGGCTTGAACCTCAGCACCAACGTGCCCCTGTGGCAGTGTGTCATTGGTTCCGCCTTTTCCATCGTAGTGGTCAAGTGTCTCTTTGGCGGTCTGGGCCACAATTTCGCAAACCCCGCCATTACCGGCCGTGTGTTCATGCTCCTGGCCTTCTCCTCTGTGGCAGGCGGTGCCATGCCCGTGATGGTGGATGCGGTCAGCTCCGCCACTCCCCTGGAGCAGATCGCTGCCGGAGTCACCGAACTTCCCAGCCTTCTTGACATGTTCCTGGGCATTCGGGGCGGTGCCGTGGGCGAAACCTGCATTCTGGCTCTGCTCCTGGGCTATGTATACTTAGTTTGCCGGAAGGTCATTTCCTGGTATGTTCCCGCTATTTTTGTCGGTTCCGTATTTGTGCTCTTCCTGGCCTTTACCGGAGACTTTACCATTGCGCTCTATGAGATTCTGGGCGGCGGTCTGTTCCTGGGTGCCATTTTCATGGCCACCGATTACGTGACCACGCCTCTGAATAACCGGGGCAAAATGGTCTTTGCTCTGGGCTGCGGCATTATCACCTTTGTCATTCGCCACTTCTTCTCCTACCCCGAAGGCGTGTCTTTCTCCATCCTGTTTATGAACATCCTCAGCCCCCTGGTGGAGACCTGGACCGCCAAGAAACCTCTGGGAGGTGTGAAAAGATGAAAAATTCTCTGAAAACCATTCTCGCCTCCGTGGCAGTATTCCTGGTCTTCGCCCTGGTGCTCACAGGCATCAATGTCTTCGCAGGACCTCTGATTGAGAAGAACGGCTCCGCCCAGCTTCTCGCTCCCCTTTTCGAGGCTATGCCCGAGGCCAAAGGCTTCACCCCCATTTACACCTCCGCCGATGCCGCCAGTTCCAGTTTGCAGAATGTGGCTCCCACGGTGACAGGCATTTACGAAGAAGAGAGCGGCCTTGGCTACGCCGTGACCCTCTCCACCACGGAGGGCTACACGGGAGAACCCATGGAGTTCGTCATGGCCGTGGATACCGAGGGTAAGATTGTCGGCACCGCGCTGACTGCCTATCCCGAAACCAAGGACTTCGGTGCGGACTACCCCGCCACCTATATCGGCCAGGACTCCGCCCTTGCCGACGCGACCTTGGTGGCCGGTGTCACCTACTCCTCCGCCGCATTTAAAAACGCTGTCACCGATGGCTTTACCACCCTGATTGAAAACGGCCTCGTCAAAGAGGGCGTCAAGGGCGACGACCAGCTGCTTCTGGAGCTCCTGCCCACGGAGTTCACAGGCATGGCCAATCCCGAGGGCGTTCTCCAGGCAGAGGAAGTGGAAGGCCCTGCCTGCGCCGTCAAGACTTTGAAGGCTCTCAACGGCTCCGGTTTTGCTTTCCTGATTCCCAATGGCGAAAGCTACGTCATGGCTATGGTCAATGCCTTTGGCACTATCAAGATTACAGACGCTGTTGGCAACGCCGTTGATGTGGACGCCATTGCCGAGGTTCTGGATTTTGCCGCGGCCAACCAGGAGTCCACCGAGAAAGCAGACCTGAAAAAGCTCACCTCTCTGGCTCCCGATGGCATCGGCGAGATGACCGCGCTGAAGCTCGACACCTTCGGCTGCGTCACCGCCGCCTACGCCATCGAATTTGGCGAGGAAACCCTTTACGGCTTCCGGGCAACTCCCTTCGCCTACGCAAACGAGACCGTGGCCGTCTACTACATTGTGGATGCCAGCGGCGCCATCGTTGCCATGAACTGCGCCGACCTGATTCTCCACGGTGAGTACTTCTCCGGCTATGAGCTCAACGAGAAGGAGTACAAGGCCGGATTTGCAGGTCTCACTGCCGATACCTGGACCGGCGAGCAGGCCTTCGTCTCCGGCGCCACGATGACCACCGATGCCATCCGCACCGCCACCGACGACATCTTTGCCGCCTTTGCATCCATTCCCATGGAAGGAGGAGAAACCGAATGAAAAAAGAATGGAATCTCAGCCCCATGTGGCTCCTTTTCCTGGGAGCCTGCCCCGCCATGGGCGCCAGCGTCGGCGTCCTGCCCGCCATTGCCATGGGCGTGGCAGTGATTCTCACTCTGGTTCTCATGTCCGCTCTTGCGCCTCTGGTGAAGAAATTGGTCCCCCACGAGGGTACGCTTCCCGTGTTCATCCTGCTCTCTGCGGGAATCGTGTCCGTTATCCAGCTGCTCATGAACGCCTTCCTGCCCTCTGTTTTCCAGATGCTGGGGGTGTACCTGGCCGCCGCCGCTGTGAATCTTCTGGTGCTGCACGCTGCCGAGGACAGCACTGTGGCGGATAGCCTGAAGACTGGCCTGGGCTTTCTCCTGGCTGTACTGCTCACCGCCCTCATCCGGGAGGTATTTGGCAGTGCCAGCATTGCCGGCTTCTCCATTCCCTTCCTGGAAAACTACCGCATTCCCACCCTTACCCAAGCCAGCGGCGGATTCTTTGTCTACGCCATGGTAGCCGCATTGGCAAATGCCATTTTCCCCGGGAAGAAAAGCAGTGTTTCCGGCATGACTGGCAAGGTCCTGGGCCTTGCGGAGAAGGAGGGTTAATATGGACTTCAAAACGCTGTTTCTGGCGCTTCTGGCCGGAATTCTTGTGAACAACTACGTTTTTGAACGGTTTCTGGGCGTGACGCCCTTCCTGGGCTACGCCAAGTTCGGCAAAAAAACCGCTGCTGTGGGCCTGGCCCTCACTGTAACCCTGGTGCTGTCTGCCGCTGTCATTTGGCCTGTGAACGTCTATGTGCTCACCCCTTTGAAGCTCGGTTATCTGCAGCTTCTTGTCTACGTCGCTCTGATTCTTCTGATTCTCTACCTGGTTCAGCTCGTCTGCGGCAAGAAGCTTGGCGTCTACTTCCCCCTTCTGGCGCTGAACGCCGCGCTGCTGGGCGGAGGGCTGTTGGCAAGCGAGAGCTATGCAGAATCCCTTGTGGCTGCCCTAGGCGTGGGTCTGGGCTTCCTTCTGGGAATGCCCATGTTCGCCGCTCTCATTGACCGGCTGGAAGAAGTCTACATTCCCAAGGCCTTCCGGGGTCTGCCCATTCGGCTTCTCACCGCTTCCATCATTTCCATGGCGCTTCTGGCCTTCAAATGAAAACATTCTTTGCAAAACATCGATCCGACCTTCTTCTGATCTGCGCTCTGCTGATTCTGTCCGGCGCCATGTTCCTGTTCTTTCTGGGGAAAAAACAGGAAGGCGCCTGGGCCGTTGTCACTGTGGATGGGGTGGAAACTGCCCGGTATTCTCTTGCGGAACCGGGCACCTACCCCTTAAACGGCGGCAGCAACATTCTGGAAGTTAGCAAGGACGCGGTATGGCTGTCCTCCGCAAACTGTCCGGACAAGCTCTGTGTGAATCAGGGAAAAATCCGCTTCACAGGAGAGTGCATTGTGTGTCTGCCGAACAAGCTGACGGTAACCATCGAAGGCGCGGACGGCACTATCGACTTGGTGAGCTAGTATGAATGTAAAGAAAACAGCCACCCTTGCCCTATCCATCAGCCTTGCCATGGTGTTTTCCTTTCTGGAAAGCCAGATTCCGGCTTTTGTCTCCGTGCCAGGAGTCAAAATGGGACTGCCCAACATCGTCATCGTATTCCTTCTCTATCGCTTCGGCTGGAAGGAAGCAGCGCTGGTAAGTACCATACGCGTTTTTCTTACGTCGGTGCTCTTTGGCTCGGGCATGAGCTATCTCTATGCAATCTCCGGAGCCGTGCTCAGTCTCTCCGGCATGATTTTACTGAAAAAAATCGGCCGTTTCTCCCAAGTGACCGTCAGCATTGCAGGAGGCGTTCTCCACAACGCAGGACAGATTGCCATGGCCTGCTATATCCTCGGCACCAGTGCCATTGCCTACTATCTGCCCTTTCTAATTATCAGCGGCATCCTGGCAGGTATCGTGGTCGGCATCGCCGCAGGCATCCTGGTAAAGCGGATTCCCCGCATTTGAAAATTGCACCCCATTTCTCCACAAATGGGGTGCTTTTTCTATGGGAATGGCACTTGAAACTTCCCATTTTCTGTGATAGAATGTCTATGTTTGCGACAAGCGTAACTTCCAGAAACAAAGGAGAAGTCATTATATGAAATTAGGTATCGGCGTTCAAACGCCGGATTTCATATCTCCATACTTCTCCATAAACGCCGCCAAAGCCTGATATAGCGCGGTTTTACGCAAAACCAACCAAATTATAACTTCATATTTCTCTATGCAGTCCCACGCGGAAATGGCGTAAAAATGGCGTAGAGGAATCGGCTGTTTTGCAGATGAAAAGAGCACTACTACTTTTAGAAAACACAAGATGAGCACGGCCTATACAAATGGGTCGTGCTCATTTTTTTCATACGGTCAAATGGTTCCGTGCTTACTTGTCATCGCTATTGGCGGGATTCTGACGAAAATCTTCCTGAACGCCTTCGTTCAGATCAAAGCACATGGTTTTCGCGTCAGCAACCCAGAAACCGCGAACGCGGTACCGCTTGCCCGGAACCCAATCCTCGCCCGTGGCGGCGCGGAGCGGTTCCAGCAAATTCTTGCTGGAAATCGTCACAACGCCCTTCTGTTCGCCCCTCGGCTTGGAGAACTTAAAGCCCTTCGGCTCGTTGCTCTTGCACATACGGATTGCAAACACCTTTGCCTTGCCATCCAGCAGGCACAGCACATAGGCGGGATAACCCAGATCCTCCAGCACCTTCTTGCTGAAGGTGACACCGCTCTGGTTGAGGTACATATCCGGGTAAGCGTTGATGTTGGAGTCAATCGTTTCAAAATTCAGAGAAGAAAAATCAAAATTCATTGTAAAAATCCTTTCATTTCGTGTTATCCTGTGTGTCATCGACAATTTTCATAAATTCCTGCCGTTCAGCAGGAGACCACCGGGAATCAAGAATCAAATACCCTTTGAACAGGCCATCTTTGACGCGGTGAGCGACAAATCGATTGCTCAGGAAACGCAGTTTCGCCTTATGGGGTGAAGTGTGCCACTCAGACAGCAGCTTTTGCACTTTCAGCCAGTCCTCTTTTTTGATAATTGCTGTATGGTGATTTTCCTTGAAGTACATATTCAGGTCTGTATTCTTGACCGACTTGTGGGTGCGGAAATCCTTGGTATAGGTTTTCTGCATCAAGGCATCACCACAGTATTTTTCGTTTCGGAGGATGCTGCGGACGGTACCGGCAGACCAGCTATCATTGCCCATAGGGGATTTGATTCCCTGTTCTGTCAGCGCAGCCGCAATCTCTGACGGTGTTGCTCCTTCCAAACAGCTCTCGTAGATATACTCAACAATCCTCGCCTCAGTCGGTTCAATGACCAACCGGCCAAAGTGGTCGCGGTAGAAGCCCAGCGTATTCTGTACAGAGAATTTGTAAATTCCCTCGGCCATCCGCCAGCGAATACCCGCTTTGATGGCCTCGCTTTTCTGCTGGGACTCCATTTCTGCCAGCGCGGACAGAAGAACGATTAACAGATTGTTCTTTCCATCGCCCGTGTAGGTGATGTGCTCCGTCTCAAATTCCACCGAGACAGGAGGATTCAGCGCAGAAAGAACATTCAGGTTATCCAGTATGTCCACAATATTCCGGCCAAAGCGGCTGATGCTCTTGGTAAGGATCAGATCAATTTTCCCGTCCACTGCATCGGCAATCATTTTTTGAAAACCAAGGCGCTTTTTGACGGTCGTGGCGCTGATGCCCTCGTCCTGATAGATTTCCACCAGCTCCCAGTCGGGATTTCCTTCAATCCGCTGAGTAAAATGGCGTACCTGCATATCAAAACTGCCAACCTGTTCTTCTTCCTGTGTGCTGACGCGGCAGTACGCCGCAACACGCAGTTTTGGGCGCTCTTGCTGTACTTCCTGCAACTTTTTAGGCGGAATCACAATCACGCCGTTGCTGCGCTGATTTTCCGCAATCTCGTCCTGCATGAGCTTCCGCCGCTGTTCCCTGCGCTCGGCACGGCTGCTAAACTGACGGGCCGATTCTATCTTCTTGGGGTCAAGCGGTTTTGCCATATCCTTCCTCCATCGAATTTACAGCCTTTTTCTTGTGCTGCATGGGTATGCCACCTCCTTTGCGCGAATTTGTCTTTTCACCTGTATCGCCTCCCTGTGCATTTATTTATGACAAGCCCTGCGGGACAAGCCCCTACAGGGTAGTCACCATAAGAAAAAGGCAGCAGATTTCTCTGCTGCCCCATCAGAAAATATGAGATGCGGTTATCCACTTGTTATAGGGCTTCAACTGTCTCCACAAACTGCCCCATGCTCACCGCTCCGTGCGGCAGGTTTTCCTCATCGCGGAACACCATGTAATAGCGGTACTGGTTCCCCGCAGCATTTCGCCATGCCGCGCCCAGATCGATCTTCTCGCGGCTGTCATCGTTTTTTAGGTGTTCGCCCTTGGTTTCGGCAAGGATGATTTTGCCGCTCTGCGTCATAACCATAATATCTGGGTAGTGGTTGAAGTACCCGTTGATGGCAAATCCATGCCGGGCGATATTCCGGTGCCACCACAGCACATTGGGAATAGCCGTCAGCCGCTTCACCAAATCCTGTTCCAGCGCGTTCATGTCCTCCTCGGCCTCATAGAGCGACCTTCCATAAATCGCCGTACTGCTTGTGGGGTGGATTGCCGCAGGCAGCCGGTAAGAAGGTTCGCATACGATTTTGCCCCGGTCAAGCCAAGTGAAGAAAGTTTCCTTGTAGTGCTGTTCCAGCAGAGTCTCAATTTTGGCGCGAATTTTTGCGGCGAAGCCCAGCGGGGCTTTTTCCATAGCGGCAAGCTGTTCCCGATCCATCCCGTCCACAATGAGATTGACATAGGCGCGCAAATCGCCCCCATCCACCATATTCAGCTTGTCCAACTGGCGGATCATCATGTCCTTGCACTGGCGCACCCGGCTCTCCGGCGGTAAACTGCTGAAATACTCCTTGAAATACCGCTGGTCGGCAGCTTCCATCTGGTAGGCCCTCGGCACACTGCGGCCAGTCTCCACATCGACCTTGACGATCTCATCGTCCGCCGCAGCAAAATCAATGTCGTATGCCTTGCCTTTCAGGGTGAAGCCGTCTGCAAGCATTTCCTTGCTCAACAGCACCTTGTCCCCATCGGTAAACAGGGACTGCGGAATCACTTGAAAGAACTGTGGGATCAGCAGCCCGTCTACACTCTCCTGATATTGATGGATGATATGGAATGTGTTCACTTTGTCCCGCACCTCCCATGGCAGAGCGGCGGCAAACGGGTCGTTATCCGCGCCCTGCACCGCCTGATTGTATGCGTCGCCCGCCTGCTGGGCCTCAGCAAGCATACTGTCCGCTTTCGGGGCGGATTCCGGCGAATTTTCGCTTTCTCTGCGCCGTTGCAGCTCTGCCCCGATGGATTTCCCGTCCAACCCGGAAAAATCTTCTGGTTCGATGATCGGAAGCTGCTCCGGTACGGGCGCGGGCTTGGCCGGTTCTACCGGTTCGGCAAGGCGGCAATCCCTGTCGCTGAATCCGGCGCTGTTCAGTCCTCGGATGATCTGCTGCACTGCATCGTTGAAATCGTTGGAGGAAGTCAGCACATAGGACATATTCAGGGCCTTTGCCCTGTGCTCCACAGTATAGGGCAGGCGCAAAATACGCCCTAAAATCTGCTCCACATCCACCTGACTGGTTTTGTTGGCAAGGGAAGCCAGAATATAGGCAAAGGGACAGTCCCAGCCCTCTTTCAGCGCGTTTACCGTGATGATGTACCGCACCGGACAGTCCGGGGACAACAAGTCCACATTTTTCAGCTCATTCACATCGGCGGTGCGGATGGCAATATGTTCGGCGGGAATCCCGGTGTTCATCAGCTCCGCCCGCAGCTTTTCAAAAGTAGTCGCGTCCTCCTTGCCCTTCGGCTGGGCCTGAAACAGGGCAATGGGGCGGATGTACTTTCCGCTATTCTGATAGGGTATCACCTGGTTTACTTCTGGAGCACAAAGGCCTCGAAGGGGCGCATGGTCACGGCGCCGTCGGGGGCGCTGCCGGGGTAATTGTCGATCAGGCACCGGGCCCCGGCAAAGTCGGCGGGAATGGCAAAGGCCGCTTCCTGATCCGAGAAATTGCAGGCAATCAGGTAGTCCTCGCCGGTCTCGGCCAGGGTGCGCCGGTAGGCGAAAAGCTGGGGATCCGCCTCCGCTAGCAGCTGGAAGGAGCCGTACACCAGCCCCAGATGGGCTTTGCGCAGGGCGATCATCTTCTTGTAGTAGTTGAGCACCGAGTCCGGGTCTTTGGCCTCGGCGGCGGCGTTGATGGCGGTGTAGTTGGGGTTCACCTGGATCCAGGGGGTACCGGCGGTGAAGCCGGCGTTGGGAGAGTCATCCCACTGCACCGGGGTGCGGGCGTTGTCCCGGCTGCGCAGGGCCAGGCACGCCATCATTTCGTCTGCAGAAATCAAGCCTGCGCCGGTCAGCTCCTTGAAGGCGTTGAGACTTTCGATATCCCGGTACTGGCTGAGATCTTTGAAATAGGCGTTGGTCATCCCCAGTTCATCGCCCTCATAGATGTAGGGAGTACCCTGCAGGCTCAGCAGGCAGGTAGCCAGCATCTTGGCGGAGAGGGGCGAGTCATCGCCCCAGCGGGATGCAGCCCGGGGCTGATCGTGATTGCCCCAGAACAGGCTGTTCCAGGCTTTGCCGTCCAGGCCAGTCTGCCAGTGACTGAGAATTTTCTTGAGCTGCATAAAGTCGTAGCGCTTGGTGGTCCACTTGCCCAGGGGCCCGTCCCCAATGCCGACGTGCTCAAACTGGAAGACCATGTTCAGCTCCTTGCCGTCCAGCCCCGCATACTGGGGGGCGTTTTCCACCGTGGCGCCGGGGGTCTCGCCCACCGTCATGATGTCGTATTTCGAGAGAACCCGCCGGTTCATCTCCTGCAAAAATTCATGGATGCGGGGCCCATTGACATAGTAGGGACCGCCATTGCCATACAGTCCGTGTTTCTCGCCATCCGGAAAGCGCTGGTCCTTGGAAATCTGACTGATGACGTCCATCCGGAACCCGTCGATGCCCTTGTCAAACCACCAGGTCATCATGTTGAACACTTCGTCCCGGACTTTGGGGTTCTCCCAGTTCAGGTCGGGCTGCTTGGGGGAGAACAAGTGCAAGTAATACATATCGGTCTGGGGGTCGTATTTCCAGGCCGAGCCGCCGAAGCAAGCGCCCCAGTTGTTGGGCTCGTGGCCGTCTTTGCCCGGCTTCCAGATATAGTAGTCTCGGTAGGGGTTATCCACCGACTTGCGGCTCTCGATGAACCAGGGGTGCTCGTCCGAGGTGTGGTTCACCACCAAATCCATCACAATCCGGATGCCCCGCTGATGGGCCTCGGCCAGCAGGGTGTCGAAGTCCTCCATGGTGCCAAACCGGGGGTTGATGGCCCGGTAGTTGGAGATGTCGTAGCCGTTGTCATCCATGGGGGAGTCCATGATGGGGCACAGCCACAGCACATTGACCCCCAGGTCCTTCAGATAGTCCAGCCGGGAGCGGATGCCGTTCAGGTCCCCGATGCCGTCCCCGTCCGAGTCCTGGAAGCTGCTGGGGTAGATTTGGTATACGATGCTTTCTTTCCACCATTTGCGGTCCATGGCAATGCCTCCTTATTCTGCGGGGATGGTGACCCCGTCGTCGTCGTAGCGGTCATAGCTGGCCCCGGGCCAGCCGATCATCCGGATGGTGGCGGGGTCGATTTCGGCCACCGTCTGGGCGGCGTCCGCCACCGGGATGCAGGCGCCCTTGCGGATGAAGAGGGGCACCTCGTTGAGGGCCACCTTCACAAAGTGGGTGCCGGCGGGCAGCACTTCCTGTGTGATACTGCCCTCGGGGCCGAACTTGACAAACAGCATCTCCTCGGGCAGATAGACCATCCGTCCGGTGGCGTTCTGGGTGTAGACCGGGGCGATCATCACCTGGTCGCCCAGCATCAGCTGGTCCTCGGTCTGGACGGCGATTTCGTCCTCGGGGTAGACAAAGGCCAGGGGCCTGAACATCATATCGTTGTGGAGGGCTGCCTTCATGTATTCGCTGTAGAGATAGGGGATCAGCCGGTAGCGGGTATCGATGACGCTGCGGAAATCCTCGGGGCCTTCAAACTGGTAGAACTCCTGCCGGCGTGTGTCGCTGCCCGAGTGGTTCCGCATCAGCGGGGTAAACACCCCCAGCGCCAGCCACCGCAGCAGCAGATCCCGGCTGGTGTCGGCGTTGAAGCCGCCCAGGTCGGCTCCCACATACAGGAAACCGCACATATTGAGGGAGGGCAGCATCTTGAGGTTCAGCAGCAGGTGGCTCCACCAGGAGTGGTTATCGCCGGTCCAGATGCCGCCGTACCGGTGCATCCCGATGCAGGAAGACCGGGAGAACAGCAGAAACCGTTTGCCCGGGGCAATGCTGGCCAGCCCCTCCGAGGCGGCCCGGGTCATGTTGTAGCCGTAGAGGTTGTGGACCTGGTCGTGGCGGACCATTTTGCCGTCCACCTTGTGATAAAAGCAGGCGTAGTCTTCCGGCGCATTGGACAGATTGAGCCAGCCGATGGCCTGGCCAAACTGATCGATGGTGCCGTCTTCATGGGGAACCGGCGGATGATCCAGCCGCTCGGCCAGCCCCTCCCGGGAGTAGAAGATGGCGGGCTCGTTCATGTCGTTCCAGAAGCCCTCGATGCCGCAGTCGGTCAGAGCCTTGTACTGGCTGCCGAACCAGGCCCGGGCCTCGGGGTTCAGCACGTCGGGGAAGTGGCTCCACCCCGGCCAGACGGTTCCCTCAAAATCGGTTCCGTCGGCCCGCTTGCAGAAGTAGCCCTTTTCCTTGCCCTCGTCGCAGACCGAATAGCCTGCTTCCTCCTTGACGCCGGCGTCGATGATGGGCACCAGCCGGACGCCCTGCTCTTTCATCTTGGATACAAAGCCGGAAAAATCGGGGAAATCCTCCGGGTTCACCGTGAAGTCCTTGAAGTGGTCCATGTAGTCGATGTCCATGTACACCATGTCCAGGGGAATGTGGGCCTGGCGGTGTTTGGCAACCACCTCTTCAAAGTCGGCTCGGGTCTTGTAGCCGTAGCGGCTCTGGCCGAAGCCGAAGGCGAACTTGGGCGGGATGTAGCTGCGGCCGATGATGGCCCGGAACTGCTTGACCACATCGCAGGCGCTGTCGCCGGTGATGACGTAAAGGGCCAGGTCGGCCCGCTCACAGGTGACTTCCAGCCAATCCCTGCGGGTGAAGCCGATGTCAAACCGAATCCGGGCGGGATAGTCGAAGAACAGCCCCAGATTCTGCTGGCCCGAGATCACGATGAAGTTGTGGGCGGCGTACATTCGCTGCTTGTTTTCGGTGTGGAGGCCGTCGTCCACATTGTCGCTGACGTAGACAAAGCCCCGCTTGTTGATGCCGCGGTTGGCTTCGCCCAGGCCGTAGACCCGGTCGCCCTCCGCCAGGGGGCAGGCAAAGCAGAAGCCGGTCTCGCTGGTTTTGACCGTTCCCACAGGGGGTTCGCCCTGGCTTGCAGGGATTGGTGCGACCACCGATTCGGTGTCAAAGGGGACACCATAGAGATACTTTTGAATCATACCGTTCTCCCAAATAAAAGTGACTGAGTGGTTGTTTTGTCAGACAGAGTGCCCCGTCTCCAGAGCGCTCTGAAAGAATATAAATTAGCCCTTAACCGAGCCCACCACAATGCCGGAAACGAAGTACCGCTGCAGCAGGGGATAGATCAGCAGCAGCGGGATAACTGCAACAACGATCTTGGCTGCATTGAGGTTGGTGTTGCCCAGGGCGGCAGAATCCACCACGGCAGACAGATTGCCCTGCTTGATCAGATCTTCCACGTTGATCTGCAGACTCTGGATATAGGTCATCAGAGGATAATAGGTGGCTTTGGACATGTAGATCAGGCCGCTGTAGAAGTCGTTCCAGCTGCCCACAATGCTGAACAGGGATACGGTGGCCAGAACCGGCTTGGAAATGGGGATGAAGATCTTGGTCAGAACCTGGAGCGGGTTGGCGCCGTCAATGAAGGCGGCTTCCTCAAGCTCTTTGGGAACGGCAGCAAAGAAGTTCATCACCAGGATGACATTGAAGATGGGCACGGCTCCCGGCAAAACCAGGGCCCAGACGGTATTGAGCAGGCCGTAGGATTTGACAACCAGGAAGGTGGGGATCATGCCGCCGTTGAAAAGCATGGCAAAAATCATCAGGTTTGCATAGATGTTGCGGCCCCGGAACTGTGCGTTGGTTTTGGAGAGGGGATAAGCCATCAGTACGATCAGCACAAAGTTGATGATCAGGGCCAGCACAACCCGCTCCACCGAGATCAGGAAGGAGTGCCAGAACTGGGAGTCCTCCAGGATCTTCTCATAGGCTGCGGTGCTGAATCCCACCGGGATCAGCCCTACCATGTTGCCTTCCACTGCTGCAGAGGAGGAGAAGGAGATGGCAACAATGTTCAGCAGCGGCAGCAGACAGACTATACTCAATGTGGGCGGCGTAGGCAAATTGCTTGCGGTACTTCTCCCACATGGATTTGAGTTCTCGGCTGGTTTCAATGTTGTGCAAAATGGCAGGCACATCCACAATCTGCTGGGCGGTGCCGCGATGGGTTGCGGTGGCGTTCAACGCTTCGGTAAACACAGCCTTATCAAATTTCTGCGTGGTTGCCAGTATGTACGCATCGTAAAAATCTCTGGGGCGGGTATTGAACACACCCCGCCGCAGGATAGTTTCTACCTTCTCCGCCATGACGGTTTCGATGTTGTATGCCCACAGCTCGTAGGATTTTTCGTCATCGAAAATTTCTGAAAATTGGTACTGCACCGCATGAGGCGTGATAGCGTCCCCAGTGGACACATCGATGCTCAGCGGAGTAATCAGCGTGTCAAAATGGGCGTTCAGCATCACCCGATAGCCGCCGTAAATATCATCCTCCCGGATGGGAGAGATTTTCCCCACCTCAAAGGCCACGCCGTCATCAAAGGGCACGGCGGACACCTGTTCCAATGCGCTGCGGATGGCCTCCGGGGTCAGGGGCAGGTTTTTTAGAGTTGTGTCCAAATCCATCGTCGCCCGGTTGTCCAGCCCCACGATGGCCGCCACCAGCATCCCGCCTTTCAACACAAACTTGTCTTTGTATGCGGAGGACGCAAGCCGGACAAGAAGCCGCTCGAACATATAGTTCTGCAAAATGACCTGTGCCGGGATATTTTCCGCTTGGCGATGTTGCGGATTTTCGCTTTCAGGCTCATAGCATTGCTCACAGTAGCACCTCCAAATATTGACGCAGAACGCCCGACACCCGCATCTGCCGGGCATATTCATCCAGCCGGTTCAAGTCCTTTTTGGGGCTGCCAG
>DVJG01000149.1 GCA_018710805.1 Candidatus Faecousia faecipullorum | reverse complement strand
TAACCCTGCTCGGTCAGCAGAACATCCAGTCTCTTTTTGACTTTCATTGCAGGGCCTCCCTTGTAAATGCGGCGATGGAGGCTCCGTCCAAGCCGCAGTGTTCATATAGTTTCTGGTTGGAGCCATGGGGCACGAAGGCCCAGCCCAAGTCAATGCCGTCTACCCGGCATTCAGGCACGATTTTTTGAAGCTCCCAGGCAAGGGCCTCCCGAATGCCGGAGCGGTTACAGACCTCTTCGCAGAGAATGAGGTGTTTCCCCTCCGAGAGACAGTCTGCAATTTCCCGGGTGGGCAGGTTTGAAAGGGTCATAATGCGAAGAACCGTGGCTTCTATGCCCTCTCTTGCCAGAATTTCCACCGCTTCCAGCACATTGTCCAAAAGCTTTCCATAGGTCAGCAGGGTCACGTCTTTTCCCTGGCGGTGGCATTTGACCAGTTTTCCATTGAAGCCCTGCCAGTCGGAGCCTTGATAGCGCCCTTCGCCGCCTCTGGGGTAGCGGATTGCCACGGGGCCTCTGTAGTCCTCCACAGCCCAGCGGAGCATATCCCGCTGTTCCTGCCGGCTCACAGGCGCAAGAATGCACATCCCAGGCACCTGCCGCAAAAAGCCCACGTCAAACACGCCATGGTGGGTGGGTCCGTCGTCACCCACAAGCCCCGCCCTGTCAATGGCCAGGACCACATGCAGGTGCAAAATGCCGATATCCTGAATGATCTGGTCATAGCTTCTCTGCAGGAAGGTAGAATACAGGGCCACCACGGGAATCATGCCCTGCTTGGCAAGACCCGCAGCCATAGACACCGCGTGTTCCTCGGCAATGCCCACATCAAAGGTCCGGCTGGGGAATTTTTTCTGGAAATTCAGCAGCCCCGTTCCTCCCGGCATGGCGGCGGTGATGGCGCAGACCCGGCTGTCCTTCTCCGCCAGAGCAATCATCTCTTCGCCGAAGGAATCAGAGAAGGTCGGCTTCTTGGATCCCAGCTTTTTTCCGGTATGCGGGTCAAAGGGTCCGATACCGTGGAACTTTGCCGGGTCCTCTTCGGCAAAGGGATAGCCGCATCCTTTCTTGGTCACCACATGGACAACCACAGGCTCCCGGAGGTTCTTTGCCCGGGTGAGAATGTCAATGAGTCCAGGCAGGTCATTGCCATCCACGGGGCCCAGATAGGTAAAGCCCATGTTCTCAAACATGGTGGCAGGCAAAAGCATCCGCTTGAGCCAATTCTTAATATGGCTGCTGCAGACATACAGGCGGCTTCCCAGGCGGGTGCGTTTCATAAGCTTCCGATACGCCTGCTTGGCTTCCAAATAGTTCTTGCTGGACCGAATCCGGGACAGATGGCGGGACATACCGCCTACATTTTTGCCGATGGACATCTCGTTGTCGTTGAGGATAATAACCATAGGCTCCCCGCTGACGGCGGCATCGTTAAAGCCCTCATAAGCCATGCCTCCGGTGCAGGCACCGTCACCAATCAGGGCCACCACGTCATAGTTTTGACCCAATAAAGTTCTGGCTCTCGCCATACCCAAGGCGATAGACACGGAGCTGGACGCATGGCCTGCTACAAAGGCGTCCGTGTCGCTTTCGATAGGTCTGGGGAAACCGGAAATGCCGCCGTACTGCCGCAGGCCAGCAAAATCCGCCTGGCGGCCCGTCAGCAGCTTATGAACATAAGACTGATGGCCGACGTCGAAAACCAGGCGGTCTTTTCTCGTATCAAAAACGGTCTCAATGGCCACAGTCAGTTCCACAGTGCCCAGGTTGCCGGCCAAATGGCCGCCGGTCTTGGAAACGCTGGAAATGAGAAATTCCCGAATCTCCTGGCAGAGCTTCATCCGTTCGGCGCTGCTTAAAGCCGAGAGATCGGTGTGGCTTTGAATTCTATCTAAAATGTCCACTTATGACACAACCTAACGTTTTTTATTTCTGAGGGGAATATTACGGAAGGCCCACAGGATTTTTCCCACGGTGTGCACGATTTCCGTAGCAGAATTGACGGCAATGGTCTTGCCGACGGCCTTGCCGCCCACAGTGAGACCTGCGGCGAGAGCTGACATGAGAAGGCCAATCCCCCGGGGCCAGTCCAGTTCTACGTGGGCAAGAATCAGGGATGCAATGGTTGCCGAGGCGGAGCCGGACACAACGCCGCAGATATCGCCCACCACGTCGTTGCAAATGGAGCTGACCCGTTCGGCATTTCTGAGGAGCCGAATCGCCTCCTGAGCACCCGGCACCTTTCGCGCCGCCATGGAATGGAAGGGTTTTTCCTCTGCCGTGGCCACAGCCATGCCGATGATGTCAAAGATGATGCCTACAAAAATAATGACAAAGAGGATGAGAAAGGCCACGCCCAGACTGCTGGAGGCCATAACCTCATCGGAAATGAGAGAAATAAGGCCGGATATGAAAATGGTGATGAGAAAAATGGTCACTGCCCATCGAATATGCTTATTTCGCTCCCGCTTCGCGGAAGCCGGGTCGGTTTTCGCCACGCTGAATCACCTTTCACCGGAGTAAAATTTTTTTAAAACGGTAGCAGGCAGGATAAATCTTACGGCTTAGGTCGGGTTGTTTTTCACCGGGACAGAACCTGCCGTTGCCGCACAGGCCGTTTCCATTTAATCCGTCCGTCCAACTGTTGCCAGGTAATGGATACCCGATTGCCACTTAGACCGTACTGTAATCCCCTGCCTGCCCCTTTCGGACAGCCTAGGTGTTTTCCACGGCAGAATGGTCCATAATCTTAGCCTCTTTTGCAGATATGGTTTCCAGAAGCATTGACGCAGGCGGTTACGGCCGTAAACTGCCCATGCCTGTCATCTTTCCCCGCATATCCACGCAAGGCAGGCTACGCTGCACCCAGCACACGATTCTGTGCACCGCATTGCAGGTTCATACCTGAGTCGTACGCGATAGGGCCCCAACTGGGGTTCTTTACCCTCGTCGCACAAGCTTCAAGTCTCCACGGAAGTCGGGTCGTATGCGACATGCCGTTGTCGCGCGCCCGAGATCCTTAACCCCCAGCATCCACCCTAAACTGGGCGTAAAAAGCAGACACCAGGGACTTCATCGATGTGCCCTTCAAAGGATTTTTAGGCCCTTCCTGGAAAATGGTCACTCTGACTAGGATACTGCACCGTCAGCGATTATTTTAGCATACTTTTTGTGAATATACAAGTATCAATTCATACAATGAATATTTTTCATTTTTGGAGGAACAGCTCGTCCACGATGTCCTGGTGGGTCACGGCAATCCGGATGTCCCGGATTTCTTCCTTTGTAAAGAAACGAAGTTCCTTGGATTCACTGCTGATGGTCATCTTCGGCTCTTCCGGGAAGTCGTAGCCGTAGACCACAATAACCATCCGCCAGATGCTCCCGTCCCGGAAGGCGGCAATGCGTCCGGGGTCGTCGTAGACTTTCAGCTTTTCAAATCTGTCCTTAGGAATACGCAGCCCCAGCTCCTCCCAGGTTTCCCGGGCGATGGCATCACGGCCTGTTTCGGTTTTTTTGCAGCCGCCGCCAACCAATCCCCAAAGGTCGGAATCCCGCCTTTTTTCCAGCAGGAGCTTTCCCTGACAAGTGAAAATGGCGTTGGCCCCCAGGTGGGCAGGCATGGTTGTTTTGGGCGCGTCCTTGGGGTCGCAGTGATAGAAGGTGACAATGGACATGGTTTTCCCTCCTGTTTCATTTTCTTTATTATAATAACGCACGCCCTCAATTTCAAGCGGGAAAGGTTTTCCCTTGCGCTTCCGAGAATTTTTTGGTATAATTCGGATAGTCTCTCCGAAAGGAGGCTTTTCTGTGAATTTTCTCTCTTTCTTTGGCATTGGAGCTGAAAAGATACGAAGGAAAGAATGCCATGTAACCGGGTATGTGACCAAGGTCTATCCTTGCTGGTGGGCATCGGTCAAGTACCAGCAGATGCAATTTCCGCTGAAGCCTAAAGTCGTCCGCTATTGCCACATCATTACGTTTTCTTACACCGTAAACGGCATCCCTTACAAGGGAAAGCTGTGGGTTGGCATCCCATATCGGCCTCCGGTCACGGGTACATCCTTTGAAGTTTACTATAACCCGAAGAATCCAAAACGATACGCTTGTCCCCCTTTCCCCTTCCTGCAATGAACAAAGGAGATCTGTCTATGCTTAAATACCCCTGCCTAATTATGGACCACGATGATACTGTGGTGAAAAGTGAGGCAACCGTGAATTTCCCCTACTTCCTGGAGATTCTCCCCAAGTTCCGGCCCGGGGCGTCCATCACCCTAGCGCAGTACGTGGACGGGTGCTGCCATTTGGGTTTTGCGGATATGTGCCGGAAGTGGTTCGGCTTTACGGAAGCGGACCTGGAAGCAGAATACCTGGGCTGGAAGGAATATATCAAAACACACGTTCCCGACCCCTTCCCCGGCATCCGGGAGGTCCTCCGGCGGCAAAAGGACGAAGGTGGCCTCATCTGCGTGGTATCCCACTCCTGCAACCAGAATATTACAAGGGACTATTCTGCCCACTTTGGCATTCTCCCCGACGATATCTACGGCTGGGACCTGCCGGAAGAAAAGCGAAAGCCCAGCGCCTACCCTCTGGAATCCATTATGGAAAAATACCGCCTGGAGCCCAAGGACCTTCTGGTGGTGGACGACATGAAACCCGCCTGGGAGATGGCACACAAGGTAGGCGTTCCCATGGCCTTTGCTGCCTGGGGCAGAAAGGACTACCCGGAAATCGCCGCCCAAATGCGGGAGCTCTGCGATTTTTCTTTCGACTCTCCCGTGGAATTGGAACGGTTTCTCTTTGAGCAAACCTGATTCATGTCGAGGCAACTGTAAGATGCCATTCTGGTCTCTATAAATCGAAATTGGGAGGTAGTTGATATGGAATTCATATTTAGGCCATTAACAGAAATTCATGCACTGGAAATTGCAAATGAGTGGAAATATGATGGTATTTATTCTTTCTATGATATGACAGCCGATGCAGAGGACTACGAAGAATTTATTGATGAAGATTTGAGAAATCAAAATGACCACTATGAAGCATGGGAAAACGATGAATTAATCGGATTCTTTTGCGTTATCCAGGAAACCCCGTCAATCGAAATTGGTCTTGGGATGAGACCGGACATTTGTGGTAAAGGTAAAGGAAAACAATTTGTAATGCAAATCATCAATTTTATAGAGCATAATTACAAATTTGATAAGCTTATCATGAATGTGGCAACATTTAATCAAAGAGCTATTAAAGTATATCGTTCATGTGGATTCAAAGATTCTGAAATCACAAAACGTAATACAAATGGTGGAGTATTTGATTTTTTAACTTTGGTGAAAAATAGATAAATTTCAGTTTGCCTCTTTCATACTCTATTTTCAAAGGCTTTGAGTGAAACTGAATACCTGGCGCAATCAGCTGGGGGAACCGGAATCCTCCGTAGACTACGAGCTGACATCGGAAAAGTTCGTGTATTTTGCTGTTTAATTCTCTTGACAATCATGATATAATAAAGCAAGTCATAGTGGTGAGCAAAATGCAACCGCAGTCCAAAGCTTAAAAGCGGAATGAATTCACGTGCGCAGACCAAACAGGCACCGCTCGGAAAGAAGCTGTGCCGGGACTGAAATATGGAAAAGCTGGGGCAAAGTGC
>DVJG01000148.1 GCA_018710805.1 Candidatus Faecousia faecipullorum | reverse complement strand
TATGTAGGGGCCAAAATCCGGGAAGGCGTATTGGAGGTTTTCCTTCAGGATAATCTCCATCTGGTCCGTGTCGAAGGAGGAAAAGCCCGGGGTGTCCGCCACGAAGGTCTCCTCGTCCAGTGCGTACAGTTCCACATGCCGTGTGGTGTGGCGGCCCCGGCCCAGCTTTTCGGAGACCTCCCCAGTGGGCAGGTTCAGCCCCGGACACAGGCGGTTCAGGATGCTGCTCTTTCCCACGCCGGAATTTCCCGTGAATGCCGTAAGCTTTCCCTGGAGAAGGGCGCGAAGCTCTTCGATGCCCTGGGCGGTTTCGGCGCTGGTACGGAGCACCGGAATGCCTGCGTGTTCGTAAATTCGCACCAAGTCCGCTGCCGGGTCCAAATCGCACTTGTTGACGCAGAGATATACGCTGACCTCCTGGTCTCCCGCAATGGCCGCAACCCGGTCAATGAGATAGGGCTCCGTCACCGGGTTGACATTGGCTGCGAAAATGACCATGGCGTCAAGGTTCGCCACCGCCGGGCGGATGAAGCTGTTCTTCCTGGGAAGGATTTTCTCCACCATGCCCTTCCCGCCCTCGGCGGTGATCTCCGCCAGGTCTCCGGTCAGCGGCGAATGGCCCTCTTTTCGGAAAATCCCTCTGGCCCGGCAGGTGATGAGGCCCTCAGGGGTCTGTACGTCATAAAATCCGCTGAGGGAACGAACAATACGGCCCGTCAGGCGCTTTGTCATGAATTTCCTCCGTCTTTCGTGAATTCCACATAGTGCTCTTTGAAGAATTCTCCATTCACATAGAGGTCATACCACACCGTGCCCCGGCCGGAGAGCTTGACCGTGGCAGTCTCGCTGCCGGCAGGAATGTTCTGGGTTGCAATGGCCTGGGTGGTACCCTGCAGACAGATGTCCAGGGTGTAATCTGCGTCCCGTTTCGGCACCGGGAAGACAACGGTTATCTCAACCGGGTCCGTGTTGGCAGGCGCAGTTTCTTCCGTTTCCCCCTCGTCAGGCGTTTCAGCCGGGCCCTTGGAGTAGTGAATCACCACTTCGCTGGTGATATCAATTTCCTCATACTTGGATACGGACTGGAAGGTGACCTCTCCCTTGGGACGGGGGCTCTCCACCTCATCCGCCCGGTAGTTCACAAAGCCCGCCTGCTTAAGAGACTCGATTGCCCGGTCCTTGTCCATGCCAATGAGGTCCGGCATTTTTGCCATGGTCACCTCAGGGCCCACGCTTACGTAGAGGTAAATGCTCTGTCCGTTGGCAAGTTCCACGCCCTCAGCCGGATCGGTCCTCGTGACCTGACCCTCGGGAATGGTCTGATGATTCTCCTTGCGGATGTACACCAGGAAGCCTTGGTCGCTGAGGGTGTTTTTCGCCTGTTCTGCATCCACGCCAATCAGGTTATCCATTGTTTTCACAGGAGGCTCCGGACCCATACTCACCGTAAGCCACAGGTCGGTGCCCTTCTGGACTTTGCTGCCGCCTGCGGGGGTTTGCTCCATAATCTGGTTTTCTCCATAGGCGTCCGAATATTTTCTCGGCTGGAGACGGATGTTAAAGTCCGGATACTGGCCTGCAAAGCCCTCCACATAGAGGTAGCCCTCCAGATAGGGGACCTCCACCAGTCCCTTCTCCTGGTCCAGCAGCGCTCCGTTGAAGAGGGCCACCAGGAAAATGAGAATGGCAAACACCGCCACGGCGCTGACAATGACCACCGCTGTGGTAGCCACACGGCTGCGCTCCTCCTGGGCCTTTTTCTGGGCCTCGTCCTCCCGGCGGCGGGGCTTTGCCCGGCGGGGAGCGGCGGCTTCCCGGTTTTCCACCCCGGGAATGACGCCCGTGGTCCGGCGCACCGGGCCGGGGACCGCCCGCATACGCATACTCTCCGTAGGCGCTCTGGTACCCGTGCGGCCCTGGGCCTTCCGCTCTGCCACGGTAGGCGCGGCATCATTCCGGGCCGCAGGCAGGATTCTGGTGGCATCGTCCAGCATGGAATGGTAGTTAAAGGTAATGGCCGGATTCTTTCGGAATTCCTCCATGTCCTGGAGCATTTCCGTAGCGGAAGCATAGCGGTCCCGGACATCCAGTGCCATGCCCTTCATGATGATTTCTTCCAAGCCCTCGGGAATGTTGGGATTCAGGCTGGAAGGTCTGGGGGCGCCGCCGTTGATGTGCTGGATGGCCACCGCCACGGCGGATTCCCCGTCGTAGGGAGGCCGGCCGGTCATCATTTCATACATAACAACGCTGAGGGAATAGAGGTCCGAGCGGTTGTCCGTGTGGCCGCCTTTGGCCTGCTCGGGAGAGATATAATGGACGGAGCCCAGGGCTTCCTTGGTCAGGGTGTTGCTCTTATTCATGACCCGGGCAATGCCGAAGTCCATGACCTTTACGGAGCCGTTTTTCAGCACCATGACATTATGGGGCTTGATATCCCGGTGGACGATGCCCCGGCTGTGGGCGTGTTCCAGACCCTTGGCAATCTGCATGGCAAAGTGAAGGGTCTCTTTCCAGTTGAGAACGCCCTTGTTTTCCATGTACTGCTTCAGGGAAATGCCGTCGATGAGCTCCATGACAATGTAATTGGCATTGTCGGAGGAGGAGACGTCATAGACCTGGACGATGTTGGGATGGCTCAGCATTGCCACGGCCTCACCCTCCGCGTGGAAGCGGCGGCGGAATTCCTCATCTCCGGCGAATTCATCTTTTAATATTTTAATGGCTACCAGCCGATTGAGGCGGTGGCACAGTGCTTTATATACGACGGCCATGCCGCCGGTGCCGATGACCTCCAGAATTTCGTATCGGTTATCCAGCAGACGTCCAATGTATTGATCCATATTCTGCTAAGTGCTCCTTTCGCCTCGTATCAGATCATGACCAGAACACTGGTCACATTGTCCGGTGCGCCCCGGTTTTTGGCGATACCCAGAAGGCGCTTGCAGCAGTTCTTCTTGATGACGCCGTGGACCACCTCGAAGAGAATCTCCTGGTCGTCCATCAGATTGCTCAGGCCGTCGGTGCACAGGAGAATAAAATCCCCCTTCTGGGCCTCCCAGTGGAAGATATCGCACTGGACGGTAGGCTCCGTGCCGATGGCCCGGGTGATATAGTTCTTACCCGGATAGGTTTTGGCGGTTTCAGGGCTCAGCTCTCCCCGGTCCACCATGAGCTGGACCAGAGAATGGTCTTTTGTGATCTGGGTGATGCCCTCTTCATCCACGCCGTAAGCCCGGCTGTCGCCAACGTTGACAACCGTGGCCTGTTTGCCCCGGACCAAGGCCGCCACCAGGGTGGTGCCCATGCCATCAAATTCGGAGAATTGGGCGCTCTGGTCAAATACCGTGAAATTGGCCAGCTTTACGGCGCTTCTGAGCATCAGGTCCACCTTATCCTGGTCCATGCCGGGTTTCCAGCACCGCCGGACTTCCTCGGTGAACACCTCCACCGCCAGGGTCGAGGCGATGTTGCCGGACTTGGCGCCGCCCATGCCGTCGCAGACCACGCACAGCACCGTATTTCGGTCCAACTGTTCAATTCGATAGGCGTCCTGGTTTTGCTTTCGCACACAGCCAGGGTCCGTCAGGCCCCAACTTTGCATGGGCTTTTCACCTCTTTAATCTTTCTGGTTTTCTCGATTGTATTTCCGTCTGAGCTGGCCGCAGGAGGCGTCAATGTCGCCGCCCAGGGTCCGGCGGACGGTTGCGGGGATTCCCGCCTCCTCCAGGGTCTTCTGGAAGGCCGCCACCGCGGCTTTGGAGCTTGGCTTTAACGGGCTTTCCTCCACATGGTTCAGGGGAATCAGGTTAAAGTGAGCAGGCAGGCCCTTGAGCCTGCGGATCAGCTCCCGGGCGTCGGCAACGGAGTCGTTGACGCCATCGATCATGGCGTACTCAAAGGAGATGCGGCGGCGGGTTTCGTCGTAGTACCTTCTGCAGGCCGCCAACAGTTCCTCGCTGGGGTATGCCTTGTTCACAGGCATAATCTGGTTGCGGACTTCGTCATTGGGTGCGTGAAGGGATACGGACAAAGTCAGCTGCAGCTTCCGCTTTGCCAGTTCGTCGATTTTCGGCACCAGGCCGCAAGTGGAAAGGCTCACATGGCGCAGGGAGATGTTCATGCCCTCTTCGCTGTTCACCAGTTCCAAAAAGCGCATGACATTGTCGAAGTTATCCAGGGGCTCCCCGATGCCCATGAGAACAATGTGGGAAATGGGAAGGCCCGAATCCACCTGGGTGAAGAGGACCTGATCCAGCATTTCAAAGGGCTCCAGCCGTCGGACCAGGCCGCCCAAAGTGGAGGCACAGAAGGCGCAGCCCATGCGGCAACCCACCTCCGTGGAGATGCAGACGGTGTTTCCGTAGTGATAGCGCATGAGCACCGTCTCTACGCAGTTGCCGTCGGAAAGCTCCCAGAGGTATTTTATGGTTCCGTCCCGCTGGGATTCCTGCTTCCGCACCACCTTCGGGGCGTGAATGGGATAGGTTTTCGCCAGGGCGTCCCGCAGGTTCTTGGGGAGATTGGTCATCTCGTCGTAGGACCGGACGCCTTTGTGGAGCCAGATGTAGACCTGCTTGGCCCGGAAGCTGGGCTGGCCCATTTCTTTCAGAACCGCCCCCAGCTCCGGCAGGGTCAGGGATTTGAGATTCATGCTTGCCTCCGCAGACGGCAGATGAAGAAGCCGTCGGTGTCGTATTCGCCGGGAAGCAGAGTCAGCATCCCGCTTTCGTTTTTGGGGAAGTTCCCCGGCAGATTCAGGGGTTCCAGGCAGAACTCCGGATGGTCCCCCAGAAATGCCTCCACCACCTGCTCGTTTTCCCGCTTGAGGATGGTGCAGGTGGAGTACATAAGCACGCCGCCCTTTTTTACATAGGCGGATTGATTTTCCAAGATTTGAAGCTGCAATTTCGGCAGCTCTTCGGTTTCGGCAATGTCTTTATAGCGGATATCCGGCTTTTTCCGGATGATGCCCAGGCCTGAGCAGGGCACATCGGCCAGGACCACGTCCATGGCGTTTTCCCACTCCCCTACCCGCACCGTCGCGTCCTGCAGTCTCACGGAGATGTTGGTAAGGCCCAGCCTCTGGGCGCCCTTTTCCATGAGGGCAGTCTTGTGCTGGTGCAGGTCGCAGGAAACAATGCTTCCGTTTCCCTCCATGGCAATGGCGGCAGCGAAGCTCTTGCCGCCGGGAGCGGCGCAGCAGTCCAGCACCCGGGCGCCTTCCTTGGGAAGCCGGGCGCAGAGGACAGCCAGTTTCGAGGCCGGGTCCTGGACGTAGAAGTCTCCCTTTTGGAAGGCTTTCAGTTTCTCCAGGTCCCCGCAGCTGGAGAGCACCAGGCAGTCCGGCATCCAGGGATGGGGCACGGCGGTGACGCCTTCTCTTTGAAGGTCTTCCGCCAGCTTTTCAGCGGTGGTTCTCAGGGTGTTCACCTGGACCATGGTCTCCGGGGCCGTGTTATTGGCAATGAGGACCTCTTCCAGCTTGCCTTTCGGCAGGTTGGCTTTCAGCAGAGAAACCAGTTCCGCCGGATGGCTGTAGCGGTCCTCGTAGGAAGTGGGTTCTTGTAATTGGCCCTTTGTCCGAACGGCGTTTCGCAGAACGGCATTGACCAGAGGGCCGGCCTTGGGATTTTTTACATATTTTTTCGTCAGTGCCACGGACTCATTCACCGCAGCGCTGGCAGGAATTTTGTCCATTTCGTAGATTTGGTACAGGCCCAAATGGAGGATGTCCCGAACCACGGGATGCAGGCTTTTCCCCTTCTGGGTCAGAAGCTGATTCAGGTAAAAATCCAGCTTGGCCCGGTTCTGGATGGTGCCGTAGCACAGCCGGGCGGCGAGGGCCGCGTCCCGGCTGTCCAGATGGTCCCGTTTCGTGTAGTCCTTTAAAACCACATTGGCCCAGGCGCCGCTCTGGCGGCAGGCCATCAGCGCACAAAGCGCCGTCTCCCGGGCGCCCATCAGGCCTTCAGAGGGTGGCCCCGGAAGTAGTCGGGCGCCGCCATACGCTTACCGCCTTCCGCTTGCAGGGAGATGATCTCCACGGCTCCCTCACCGCAGGCGATTTTGAGGCCCGTTTTGGTCAGGCCCAGAATCTCGCCGGGTTTTCCGGAGCCCTCGGCAATGCGGGTGGCGTGGACCTTAAAGGTCTTCCCATCCAAAACCATGGTTGCCACGGGCCAGGGATGCAGTCCCCGGACATGGTCATGGACTTGCTGGGCGGTTTTGGTAAAATCAATGGGGCTCATGGATTTGTCCAGCATGGGCGCAAAGCTGACCCCGGAGGCGTCCTGGGGCATTCCCTGGACAGGTCCTTCTGCAAACCGGGTCAGGGTCTTGCTGAGAAGGTCGGCCCCCAGCACCGCCAGACGGTCCAGCAGTTCGCCCGCTGTCTCATTTTCCCCAATGGGGGTCTTGGAAATGTCGATGATATCTCCCGCGTCCATCTCCCGGCAGAGATACATGGCCGTGACCCCGGTCTCCTTTTCTCCATTGAGAACGGCCCACTGATAAGGCGCCGAGCCCCGGTATTTGGGAAGCAGACTGGCGTGGATGTTGATGCAGCCCCGGGTGGGCACGTCCAGGACCTTCTGGGGAAGGATACGCCCATAGGCCACCACGGCGCAGACATCGGGCTTCAGGGCCCGAAGGGTCTCCACGCTCTCCTCTTCCCGGAAGGTTTCCGGCTGGAACACGGGAATGCCCGCATTCACCGCAATCTCTTTTACGGGAGAAGCCACCAGCTTCATGCCCCGGCCCTTGGGCCGATCCGGCTGGGTGTAGACGCCGACGACTTCAAAGCCGTCAGCCAGGATTTTTTTCAGGCAGGTCGCCGCAATGTCCGGCGTACCCATAAATACAACGCGCATTTTGTTTCCTCCGATCATTCGGATTCCAGCTCTTCATCGGTCAGGTAGCGCTCCATGACATCGGTGTAGACGATGCCGTCCAGGTGGTCCAGCTCATGGCAGAAGCACCGGGCGATGATCTCCTCGCCTTCGGCTTCAAACCAGTTGCCGTTACGGTCCTGGGCCCGGACTTTGGCATAGTAAGGCCGCTTCACCAGGCCGTACTTTCCCGGAACGCTGAGGCAGCCCTCGGCACCCACCTGCTCGCCGTCGGTCTCCACCAGGGTGGGATTTACCAGTTCCAGGACCTCGTCTCCCACGTCCACCACCACCACCCGGCGGAGGATTCCCACCTGGGGTGCGGCGAGGCCCACGCCATTGGCCTGGGCCAGGGTTTCTTTCATGTCGTCCAGGAGCTTATGCAGCCGCCCGTCAAATTTTTCCACATTTCTGCAGACCTTATGCAGGGCAGACTCGTCTGTGGTCAGGATCTTTCTCAGTCCCATAAAATCCCTCTCTTCTGAAAATATCAATCGTATCCGTTCACATCCGCAAACGCGGCGACCTGACGGTTTTGTTTATCGAGACCGAACTGCCGCAAAAGGTAGGCAATGAGGAGCCGCAGTTCCCGGTCCATCCGGCACCGGAGCGTGAGCTGATAGCGGAAATGGTAGTTGATTTTCGGCACCGGACAGGGCGCAGGGCCCAGGACGGTGCAGTTTATGCTTTGGTAGGCATGGTTTTTCAGGCTCATCAAAAGGCTGTCCCGAAATTTGGCAGCCCCCCGCAGGACAGCGGTCTCCTCCATGCCGGAAAAGGTGATGGTGGCCACATCCCCGAAGGGCGGAGCGTTCTGGACCCGGCGCAGGCCGATTTCCAGCTCGTAAAAGCCGTCGTAGTCCTGTTTCGCAGCAAGTTTGATGATCTGATGCTCCGGGACCAGGGTCTGAATCACAGCCTGTCCAGGCGTGTCTCCCCGACCAGCCCGGCCTACCACCTGGGTGAGCATATTGAAGGTGGTCTCCCCGGCTCGATAGCCGCCGGAGTAGAGGCTCAGGTCCGCATCCAGAACGCCCACCAGGGTCACGTCCGGCAGATTCAAGCCTTTTGCCACCATCTGCGTGCCAAGCAGCAGGGGAATATGTTCTTTCTGGAAGGTTTCCAGAATTTTTTCGTGGGTATTGGTTGCGGAAACCGTGTCCGCATCCATGCGGCTGACTTCCATCTCGGGGTACAGTTCGTTCAGCTCCTGCTGAACGCGCTGGGTACCCACGCCGACGGTTTTCAAAGGTCCGCCGCAGCTGGGGCAGCGGTTCGGCACGGCCCGGGAGAATCCGCAGTAGTGGCACATGAGCCTGCCGTTGGCGCTGTGGTAGGTCAGACGCTGGCTGCATCCGGGACACTCCGGAGCTTTTCCGCAGTCCACGCAAATCAGCGCCCGGCTGTTGCCCCGGCGATTTAACAGAAGAATGGTCTGCTTTCCGGCGGCACGGGTGGCCAGAATGCTCTCCCGCAGGGGGATGCTCAGAGACGTGCCGTTGCCCAGCTTCAGCTCCTCCCGCATATCCACAATGTCCACTTCCGGCAGAGGCCGGCCGCCGTAGCGGAATGGGAGGTGATAGAGGGCATAGTCGCCGGACTTTGCCCGGTACATGGTCTCGATGGATGGGGTGGCGGAGCCAAGAAGCACCAGGGCTTTTTCCTTGGCGCCGCGCCAGATCGCCACCTCTTTGGCGGAATATCTCGGGGTATTTTCGGATTTATAGGAATGCTCCTGCTCCTCGTCCAGAATGATGATGCCGGGGGCGCAGGGAGCGAAGACTGCCGAGCGGGTGCCCACAATGACGGCGGCTTCCCCATCCCGGACCCGCTTCCACTGGTCGCAGCGCTCTCCCGCAGAGAGGCTGGAGTGGAGCACCGCCACTTTTTTTCCAAAGTAGGCAGCCATAAGGCCCAGAAGCTGGGGTGTCAGGGCAATTTCCGGCACCAGAAGCATGGCGCTTCTGCCTTCTTCCAGAGCGGACTGAATGAGCCGGATATAAACCGAGGTCTTGCCGGAGCCGGTGACGCCGTAGAGAAGGGCAACGCCGGGATTTTCTCCCAGCATCTGTTTCCGCAGGCCCTGGAAGCACACTTCCTGCTCCTTTTGGAGCACCAGGGGGCCTTCCAAAACCGCAGGCTTGATCTCCCGGCATCGGAACACGTCTCGCTGGTGGAATGTCACATAACCCAGCTTTTCCAGACGGTTCACGGTTTGGGGCGAGGCCCCCGTGAAGTAGCACAGCTCCTTCACCGAAACGCTTCCCGCCGTGCACAGCATGGTAAGCACGCTTTTCTGCATGGCAGCGGATTTGGGGCGGCTCTCGGCAAAGGCCATGGCCTGCTCCGGCGGCACTGCCAGGGAGGCGATTTTTTCGGTTTTATCTCCCATTCGGCGCTTAAGGTCCGTTTTCTGGGAGATCCATTTTTTTCTCACAAGATAGGAAAGGGCGGCGCCGAGAATGTCCTCGTCGGAAATTCTGGCCCGCAGGGCAGAGCCGTCGGCCTGACCTCCCATCTCCTCCAGAACCGCCAGGATTTCTGCGGCACCCTCTTTGCGAAGGGGCTTGTCTTTCCAGCTTCGGTCCTCCGTAAGGCTGTAGGTCTCTTTTGTCTGAAACCAGAGGCCCGCCGGAAGTATGGCCCGAATCGCATCGTAAAAGGTGCAGAAATATCGCTCCCGGAGAAAGGCTGCCAGCCTCAGCTGATGTTCCGTAAGAATCGGCGCATCGTCCAGGCAGGCATCGATGGATTTTAATTTTTCGGCACTGCCCGGTTCCACCCCTAAAACAACGCCTTCCGTGCGCTTGTTGGCGCGTCCGAAAGGCACCTGGACCCGCTGGCCCGGGGAAACGGTGATTCCCTCGGGGACAAAGTAGGAGTAGGGCTTATCGATGGCGAAATTCGCCGCCGACACCGCAATTTTTGCGACCATGGTCCCACTCCTTTTCAGCCTGTCACAGTCCCCGGGAGGGATTGTGCGTTTTTAGTTCTTGTACTCGTCCTTTACCGTAGCGGTGAGCTCGCCGTCAGCCACTTCCTGAATGGCCAGGGTCACGGGCTTTTCGGGCAGGTCCTCGCCGAAGGCCTCAGCCTCGGCGGCAATCTGGCGGGCCCGATGGGCAACCACGTTCACCAGCAGATAGCGGCTGTCCACCTTTTCCAAAAGATCTGCAACAGGGGGGTATAGCATATGATTTTCCTCCAAAAATGAATGAAATAAATATCTTATTGGCCTTTGGCCAGGATATGTAAAATCTCGTCGGCACATTTTTCCGGGTCGTCGTTCACCACCACGTGGTCATACCAGACCCGCTGTGCCATTTCCCAGGCTGCCCGTTCCATCCGGAGGGCAATCTGGTCCTCGGGGGTGTCACCCCGGCCCCGGAGCCGCCGCTCCAATTCTTCCAGAGACGGGGGCATGATAAAAATCAAAATGGCATCGGGGACCGCCTGCTTCACCTGCATGGCGCCCTTGGGCTCAATGTCCAGAAGCACGTCGCCGAGTTCCTGTTTTTCCTCAGCCTGGGCTCTGGGGGTGCCGTAGTAGTTTTTCGCATGGGCATCGTACTCAAGAAACTCGCCCCGGGCAATCATGTCCTCAAATTTTTCCTTGGTGACAAAGTAGTAGTGGACGCCCTCCTTCTCTCCCGGTCTGGGAGGACGGGTGGTTGCGGAGACCGAGAACCTAAAGTCCGGATGCTTTTCCATCATGATGCCCAAAACCGTGCCTTTTCCAACGCCGGACGCGCCGGAAATTACAATCAGTCTGCCTTTTTTCACTCTGCTGCCTCCTCTTTCTCTTCATTTCTTTCCATCCATCGGGCGTATAGGGTTTCCGTCGGGACGGCGGAGAGGATTACATGGTCCGTGTCCATCAGCAATACCGCCTGGGTTTTGCGGCCGTAGGATGCGTCAATGAGCATTCCCCGGTCCCGGGCCTCCTGAATGAGCCGCTTGATAGGTGCAGAATCCGGGGCGACAATGGCAATGAGCCGGGCGGCCGCCACCATACTGCCAAAGCCGATGTTGATAAGCTTCATGGCTTCTCCTTACTCAATGTTCTGGGTCTGCTCCCGAATCTTTTCCAGCTCGGCCTTAATGTCAACCACAATCCGAGAAAGACGCACGTCGGAGCATTTGGAGCCGATGGTATTGCTCTCCCGGTTCATCTCCTGGAGCAGGAAATCCAGCTTCCGGCCAATGGCGCCTCCCGTTGTGAGCATTTCGTTCATCTGGTTCAAGTGGCTGCGAAGCCGCACGGTTTCCTCATCCACGGCAACCTTGTCCGCAAAAATTGCAGCCTCCGTGAGAATGCGGCTTTCGTCAATGCTGGTATTCGCCAGGACCTCCCGGAGCTTATTTTCCAGTCTGGTCCGATAGTCTGCCACAGTTTGGGGGCTGCCCGCCTCCACCTGGGCAACCAGAGAGAGGATAGTCTCCCCCCGGGTGCGAAGGTCCGCTTCCAGGGCCTTGCCTTCCGCAGAACGCATGGCGTCGTAGCTTTCCAGGGCCTTTTGGGCCACGGTCATGAGGTCGGCCTGCAGAGCCTCCTCGTCCACCTCCGGCTTTTCCACCGTGAACACATCGTTCATCCGAGCCAGGGTGCTGACCCCCAGGTCATCCCGGACGCCGTAAACTTCCGTCATGACCTTCATGGCAGCCAGATAACCCTCCACCATGGCGGTATTGAGCTTCACCTGGACGTCGTCGCTTCCCTCGGTGCGAAGGGACACAAATACGTCCACCTTGCCCCGGGAAATGGTTCCTTTCACCGCCTGCTTCACTGCGTCCTCGGCAAAGGACAGTGCTCTGGGCAGTTTGACGGTGCAATCCAAGTAGCGATTGTTGACGGACCGGACTTCCACCGTGAATTCCCGTCCGTTCACCGTTTCCACGGCCCGGCCGTAGCCGGTCATACTTTTGACCATGGTCAAAACCTCTTTTCTATAGAATCCTCATTCTGCAAAAGACGTAATGGTATAGGATATATTCTTTTTTTGCAGCACCAAGCGGTCGTAGGCGATTACCCCGGCGATGCCCAGGGAAAAACCCGCGAGGCCGCCCAGGACGCCGAAGCTGCCCGGCAGAGTTCCCAGGTAATACCCCAGGAAGAAGAGCACCAGGGGCAGCACGTAGAGCACCACCGCCGCCTTCAGTACCGGGGCCGTCTGGCTCTCCACCTTCACCAGGTCCCCCACCTTTGCACCGATGGGGTTCTGGGCGGTGAATACCACCGCCTCCTTGGCAGCTCCGCAGCCGGAGCATTTGTGGCAGTCCCCGGAGCAGGCGCTTTCCCGCACATGGATTACCTGGGCGGTGCCATCAGGCCTGCATTCCCGGACCCGGACCGTCTGTTCCATCGTCAGCCTCCTGCCGCCTGAACCGTGGCGGATACGGACACGGATTTCACCACGCCTACATTGGGGAAATCCTCCGAGAAGGTGATGGCTGCGCGATAGGTGGCAGTGCCTGCCGCAGCGCCGGAGAAGTCCACTGTGGCGAAAATATCGTTGACCGTGAGCCTGTCAATCTCCGCAGCGGGGCCCCGAACCTTCATGGTGAGGCTTGTGCTGATGATCTCTGCGGTCATCCCCTCGGGGACATTCAGGCTTTCAATATCCGTAATGGTAAATTCCCGGCTTTTCAGCCCCGAGAACTTCACTGTGACCTTGGCCTCTGTAATGCCGGTCTGGTTGACGACACCTTCGGGAAGGTTGATGGCGAAGGTCTGTTCGCTGTTGCCCCGGTCGATTTCGGCCAGGTTCAGGCTGCAGATCGTCAGGCTATCGCCCAGCTCATTGAGCAGCGCCTCGCTGCCGGAGACCCGAATGGTGGCAGGTTCAATGGTCACAGTGGTATTCTCCGCCGTGGCTCCGCCGCCATAGATAATATCGGCCACCAAGTTGATATCCTTCAGCCGCTGGATGGGCATATCCAGACGGATTTCTTCCACATTGGTGACAATGGTCTCTGCGTCCACAGGCTCTCCGTTTCCATCGCACAGAGCATAGCGGAAGCTCTCGCCAATGCTCTCCACCCGTCCTGTCAGGTCCACCTCCACCACGGCGCTTTCGATCTGGTCAGCCACCGCCGCAGGTCCCGCCACTGAGACGGAAGTATAGTCCAGTGTGGCGTTTTCCATGTCATAGAGATAGTTTTCCGACCTGGTGCCTACGAACTCCAGCTTCACAGGCACTTCCTTTGTGCGGCGGACGTCCACATCCACGTAGATTTTGCTGGGACTTTTGGACTCCACTACAAAGGCATTGTTCGGCACATCCCCGGAGAAGGAAACGTTATAATCCATGGCGATGTTTTCTCCCGCGTCATAGATATCTGAAAGGTCCACGGATACGATGATGTTGCCGGCGTTAATCTTATTCAAATCGATTCGGCTGCCGGACAAGCGCAGGGACACCGTCTGGGCAGAGATGTCTGTGACCATCAGGTTCTGCTCGTTCATAAGCGCAGTTTCACCCTTTATGACCACAGGGATGTTATAAAACGTCACATTGTCCTCCTGGCTCACATTGCTGAAGACATACAGCCAAAGGCCGAAGGCAATAACCGTGGAGAGGAGGATGGAGGTTAGCTTATTTATTTTCATTCTTGTCCGCCCCCTTCTTGAGCTTTCCCAGGAGCTTCTTGGGTTTTTCTTCCTGTTCCGGCATGAGTTCCTTTCGCAGGAGCTTTTCCAGGGTCTGCGGCGCTAAGTGCCGCTTGAGCATACCGCCTATAGCCACGGAAATGGTGCCGGTCTCCTCGGAGACAATGACCACCACGGCGTCGGAGGCTTCGCTCATGCCGATACCCGCCCGGTGCCGGGTTCCCAGGTCGGCGCTGATGAGATGGCTGTTGGACAGAGGCAGGACACAGCCGGCCGCCGCCACCCGGTCCTCCCGAATGATGACGGCGCCATCGTGAAGGGAGGCTTTGGGGAAGAAGATATTGCGAAGAAGCTGCTCCGAAACCTGGGCGTCAATGACGGTGCCGGTCTTATAGTATTCGTCCAGGTTCTGTTCTCTGGAGAACACAATGAGGGCGCCCACCCGCTCCCGGCTCATGGCCTCACAGGCCATGACGGTCTGCAAAATTACGGTCTCCGTCTCCTGTATTGGCTTTGCCGCCATGAAGAATCTGCCAAATTTCACGCTTCCCAAATGGTCCAGCATACGCCGCAGCTCCGGCTGGTAGAGGATCACGAAGGCGATGAGGCCCACAGCCAGAATCTGGTTGAGAATCCAGGCCACGGTGTACATTCCCACTTCGTCGGTGAGCCAGGCCAGCACCAGAAGCCCCACCACAGTCCGGGTGATCCGCATGATGTGGGGTGTTCGCAGCAGCGGCAGCAGCTTATAAATGATAAAGGCAACAACGACAATATCCAGATAGTCCGACCACTTCATTTTGACCAGGGTCTGGAAGAGATTTTGTAAACTTTCCATCATAATTCTCTTACCCCTTCCTTTGGGAATCCGGGCCCCACGGGGCCCTTGTATGGCAAGCCCCGGTGCAAATGGGTGCACCACGGCATACTAAGCTATTATCTGTATTATTATAGCGGATTCCCCCCGGGATGGCAATAGGCATTCCATGAATTTTTTCCAAATAATTATGGAAACCTCCCGGCAATTTGTAAAAAGTTTTGGCTCTGGGCCTGGGAAGCCTCCCATCCAAAGCTTGCTCTGACGGTGCCCGTGTCCACTGTCCCGGCGCTTTCGTGGGCCAGGGGCGCGCAGTGAAGTCCTGCCCGGAGGGCGACGCCGCGGGCGGCGAACCAGTCCGCCAGTTCCTGGCAGTCGCCCTTTCCCCGGAAGGATAGAGTGGCCGCCTGATGCTCCCCGGTAAAGACCTCAAAGCCCAGTGTTTCCAGGCCCCGGGCGCACCGCAGGGTTTCCCGGTGCTCATTGCGGAAAATGGTTTCCGGCCCCCGCTCCGCAACGCACCGAATTCCCGCCGCCAGTCCTGCAAATCCCGGCACGTTCAAGGTCCCCGGCTCCAACCGGTCCGGAAGTTCCTCGGGCATTTCCTGCAGCAATGAGGCGCTTCCCGTGCCTCCGAAGAGCAGAGGCTTCGGCTCTCCGCCGCAGAGCAGCAGGCCCGTTCCTTGGGGGCCCAAAAGCCCCTTATGCCCCGGCATGGCGATGAAGTGGGCTCCCAGTTTCCCCAAATCCACCGTCAGGCTCCCGGCGGACTGGGCCGCGTCCAGGATGAAAGGAATGTTTCTCTCCCGGCAAAGGGCTGCCATGGCTTCCACCGGGAGAATGTAGCCGAAGACATTGGAAACATGGGTAAATACCGCAGCTTTCGGCCGTTTTCTGAGGGCGTCCTCAAACTTTTCAAGGGTATCGTCCCAGTCCCAGAGCTTTCTGCCGCCAATGACCATTTCCGCTCCCAGGCCATAGAGGGTTCTGGTCACGGCGTTGTGCTCAAATCCCGATATGACCACCCGGTCCCCGGGGGAAACCAGGCTCCGGATGGCGATGTTCAGGCCTTGGGTGCAGCTGTTGGTCAAAACCACCCGCTCCGTGGGACAGGAGAAGAGCTTCCCTGCCGCCTCCCGGCAAGCGTAGACCGTTCTGTCCGCCTCTCTCGCCGCGGCGTAGCCGCCTCTTCCCGGATTGGCACAGACTGCCAGGGCCCGTGCCACGGCCCGGCGTACAGGCAGGGGCTTTGGGAATGAGGTGGCGCCGCTGTCCAGATAGATCACACGCTCACCTCTTCCAGCTTGCCATCTGCCCGCTGGGCCCAGACCCGCCGGGGCGGGATTCCCGCGTCCCGCAGAAGCGCCAGCGCCCCGCCTGCCTCATTCACTTTCAGCCACAGGGCATAGCCGCACCCCTGCTTTTCCATCCACCGAGGCGTACGGCCCAGGGTGCATCGGATCCCCGCCCCCGATAGCAGCGCCTCCCCCCGCTGGGCATAGGTCACCGAGCGGAAGGTAACAATATACGTTCTCATAGGCATAACCTCCCGACCCAATCTATGCGAAAAAGCCGGGAACGTGCCAAAAAACGCCTCCCGGATAAAACCGGGAGGCATAGTTTTAAAAGGTTTTCAGTCGGCAGGCATTCCAGGGTTCTTTGTCCCATCCCTTGGTGGTTTCCCGGTGGTACACGGTAATGCCGTCCCAGGGGGCATCCAGGATGTAGTTTCCCAGAGCCGGGGCGTCGCCTTCAAAGTAGATTTCCCCCAGGTCCGGGCACCGGTTGAAGGCACAGTGGCCAATGCCCGCAAGGCTTGCCGGGAATGTCACCTTTTGCAGCCGCTGGCAGCCGTAGAAGGTGTTGTCATTCACAAGGGTCACGCCTTCGGGGATGGTGACGGAGGCCACCCGGGCACAGTTGGAAAAGGCCCCTTCCCCGGCACCGCTGATGGCGGTAACTTTCTTTCCGTCAAGCTCTGCCGGAACCACAACGTCTTTCTCGTTTCCCCGGTATTTGAGAATGGTAACGGTGCCATCTTCGTTCTCCCGGTACTCATACTCCTCCGGATAGGTCTTGTCTTCCGGAATGTACAGGGCGTTCCAGATGGCTCCGGTATCCGGGTCCTTTTTTGTCACTTGCAGGAGCCCGTCGGACAGTCCCCCGGTCAGGGCGTACACCGTTCCCCCGTCCAGAATTTCACAGTCCGTGGACATCTCTTTGTCTCCGTCCCGGGAATGGGACAGGGTTCCTACCTTTGCCATCCCCACATAATCCGTAATTCCCACGGCCGAATGGTAGACATAATACTTCCCGTCATAGCGGATGCGGCTCTCTTCCAAAAGGTCATAGTCATTTCCCAGTATGTCAAAATAGCGCTGGCTGTGGGTGGATTCTGGGTTGGTCTCCTCTATAACCGGGATTGGTTCGGTGGTTTCTTCCGGTTCCGGAGGCTCGGAGCTGCCGCAGGCGCAGAGGGTCAGCGTCAGAACGGCGCACAAAAATAAAATTCGTTTCATGGCAATTCCCTCAATCTGAAATTTCTTATGATAATCATATCACATTTTTTATGGTAGAGAATTTAAGTTTTTTTGAAGATTTCTCTATGGAATTTAAGACACTTTCTCTCTACTGATAAGACGCAGATGGAAGCCATTTTGTCACAGAAACTTTATGAATTTTTTTCAAATTTTTTGAGGGAGAGCCACCTCTCTCCCTCATTCGTCATTGCGTCAGTGTAAATTACGGATAAAGGGAGAGGCAAGCCTCTCCCTTAGAGACTGTCAAAACTCCCCTGCGGGGCTTTTTGACAGGTTTTTTGCAGTCTCCTGCGCGCATAATTTGTCCCCCGACGGGGGACAAATTCCACACTTGGAGCCTGAGAAGTGTTTTCTGCCAGGTACACGCCCCGGCAGAAAACGGTTTCATTTTATTTGCCGCTACAGGCGGCAAGCTCTGCGAGGCTTTTTTGACAAGCTGAAAGGGAGAGGCAAGCCTCTCCCTTACTTTTTTAAAGCTCTTCCAGCAGGCACACGGCGTGGCAGGACATGCCTTCTTCGGAGCCCGTAAAGCCCAGCTTTTCCTCGGTGGTTGCCTTGACGTTGATACGGGACGGGTCCACATCCAAGGTTTTTGCAATGTTTTCCTGCATCTGAGCAATGTGGGGCGCCAGTTTGGGCCGTTG
>DVJG01000147.1 GCA_018710805.1 Candidatus Faecousia faecipullorum | reverse complement strand
CATCGCAGCAGCCGCATCTTCAATGCGCCGTACAGCCTGAGCGTTGCTCTGGCGCTGTTCCTCGATAAAGGCTCGCTTTTCTTTCAGTACGGCAGCCTCATTCATGACAGCTCTCAGCTGGGCGGTGCAGGCGGTGGCATCCTCAGCTCGGGCGGATTCTGCCACCAGCTCACGGGTCTGGTCGTTCAGCTCGCCCAGCCGCCTTTCAATATCGGCAAGGCTCATGCTTTCTCCTGGGACCGGAGCCAGCTCCATCTCCATGGCAGAGGTGATCTGCCGGATCAGCGTACTCTTTTGGCTCATAACGGAGTTGATTGCGGCGAGGATTGCCTTCTGGAGCGGTTCCTCGTCCAGCGTTGGTGAGTTGTGGCAGTACTTGGTGCCGTAGTCCAACCGGCTGACACAGCGCCACACGACACGTTTCCTGCCTTGCTTGGACCAGGTGCAGCGGCGGTACAGGGTGCCGCATTCGCCGCAGACAAGGCGCTCCGACAAGGCGTATTTGCTGGCATAGGATGTCATCCCCGTGGGGGCATTCTTTTTGGAAGGGCTTTTCCCGGCACTGCGCCGCGCCATCTCTGCCTGTACCGCATCGAAGGTTTTGCGCTCCACGATGCCCTCATGATGATTTTGGACCAGATACATGGGGAGCTGCCCCGTGTTGCGGATAACCTTGCGGCTGATGCAGTCGCTGATGTAGGTCTTCTGGAGGAGGACATCTCCGCAATACTTCTCATTGGTCAGGATGCTTCGGATCGCCGTGATCGTCCATTGGGAGCCGCCGGTCACATTGGGGATCTGCTCCATTTCCAGCCTTTCTTTGATCATCCGAAGGCTGGCTCCGCTCAAATACTGGTCATAGATCGAACGAACCACATCTGCTTGCTCCTGGATGATTTTCGGCTTGCCGTCCTCGCCTTTTTCATAGGCGTACAGCCGGTTATACTGTATGATTGTCTTTCCCTCGCGCATGGCCTGCCGCTTGCCCCAGCGGACATTGGCGCTGATGCTCTCACTTTCCGCCTGGGCGAAGGCGCCGAGCATGGTGATGAGGATCTCGCTGTCGGCTTCCAGCGTGTTGATGTTCTCTTTTTCGAAGATGACCGCAATGCCCAATTCCCGCAGGGCCCGGATGTAATTCAGGCAGTCCACCGTATTTCTGGCGAAGCGGGAGATGGATTTGGTCAGGACGATGTCGATCTTCTTCTGCTTGCACAGCCGGATCATCTTCAGGAATTCGGGCCGCTTCCGAGCCGATGTCCCTGTGATGCCCTCATCTGCGAAGATCCCGGCCATGGTCCACTCCCGGTTGGTCATGATCTTGTCAGTGTAGTAGTTCTGCTGCGCCTCATAGCTGGTGAGCTGCTCCTCGTCATCAGTGGATACCCGGCAGTAGGCGGCCACGCGAAGCTGGCGCTGGACCGCCTGCCGGCTTGCGACCTCCGGCTTTGCGGGTATGGTGATGACTTTGGGCGGGCTTTCTTTCATGCTGTTTCACTCCTTCCCAATTACTTGACCGTTTTTCAGCTTGATATTCAGACTTCCATCGTTATGACAATGGATAGCGGATACTGAGCTTTGAAGCAGTTCTGCATCCAACGCAGTCATGGGCTGACGCCCGGAAAACACTCTGCGCAGACGAACTGTTTCGTATTCGCGGGAGTCGATGGCGCTGTACTGAGCCGCAGCGATGGACAGGATTAGCGCCTTTGCGGCATCCTCATCGATTGGCTGACATTCCATCACCCTGTCCAGCTCACGCTGCAGGTTCAGCTCAGTAGATCGATCAGGCGGCGCTGTTGCCGGAGGCCGGAGCTGTTCCGGCGATACGATCAGGCTGTTGAGCAGATCCAGCACCTGCCGCTCCATGCGCGCTGTCGATGGCCGCCCGCTGAAGCGGCGGAGGAGCTTCTGCGTGTCCGTTTTGGGAGCTGCCGTCTGTTTTGCGCTTCGTTTTTCCAGTGCTTTCTCCAGGGCTTCTCGATCAATGACCGGCGGATAGCCGCGCTCTCCCGTATAACGGCTGTCTTCCAGAATTCGGGCAACCATGTTTTTGTTCCATAGCTTTCCCTCGTCATAGGGAATTGACTGTTCTCGAAGCTCCTCTACCAAGGTGTTGTAGGTAGCACCCGCAAGGTATTGTTGGAAGATGTACTCTACCAGCTTTGATTCCTGCGGATGGAGGGCAATTTCTCCCATAACCACCCTGTAGCCAAACGGCTGCTTCCGATTGCCCATCAGCGCACCGTCCTTTCTATGGTTTCGGACAGCTCCAGCCCGTTTTTCAGGCGGAAGCGGATTCGCTCATTGCTTTCCACGATGATTGTTTCAACGAGCTCACCGAACAGCTCTGCGTCAAAGCTGTCAAGGAAGTCCGGGCCATCATTCAAGATTTCCATCAGCTCTCTTGTTTGGGCGATGGTGTTGTCGCCATCGACGGCCAGAAGACGCTCCTTTTTCAGCTTTACAGCGCGGAGCTGCTCGGTCAACTCATTGCTCTGGGCTATAAAAATGTCAGGATCAATGAGGCCCTGTTGTTTCAGTATGGCCAACATTTGATTCTGACTGGTAAGATCGGATATTTGCTTGTTGAGTTCAATGACATCCAGGCTCCAGAGCATCCGGCGGTTGCGGATGGCTTGGAGCGAGGTGGTCATTCCCATGAGGATGGGTTCGCCATGGTGCTTGAGCTTATAGTATAGGCGGATGAAAGCATTTGTTATTTCATCTTCTGCAATTGGTGTAATGCCGCATTTGAGGCCATGTCTCTTTTTATCGTGTCCTATACATACCCAGTATGTGATGCCGCGCACAACCTTGCGACGAAATAGTGACTGGCAGTCGCCGCATACTATTTTTTTCCGAAACGCATACGGACTGTTTTTCGTTAATGTAATCTTCTGAGCACGAGATTTCATCAAAGCATTTGCTTTCTCAAAATCTTCTTTTGGCACGATTCCTTCGTGTGTTCCGTATGCGTAGTAAGAAACCTTCTGTCCTCGGTTCAGCCGGCATTTATATGGAAGCGTATCTGTTGAGAAGTATTTTTGCCACACAGAATCGCCAATGTACTTTTCATTCGAGATAATATATCGAATAGCAGTTGAATCCCAAGCGACTTCACCAGATTTACACGGGATGCCTTCTTCTCGCAGGTCAGATGCTATCCGCTCTGTACTTTTGCCGGAAAGATACTCTTTGAATATCCGTTGTACGATAACAGCTTGTTCCTCCACAATGCGTATGGAATGATCCTGTAGAGTATATCCGTATGGCAAGTTTGCGGGTATATATGTTCCGGCCTGCATTCGTTTTTGAATGCCCCACCTCATATTGCCAGAGATGGATTCGCTCTCGGCCTGGGCGAAGGATGCGAAGAGCGCAGTCATCATTTCGCCGGACATCGTCGCAGTGTCAATGTTCTCTTTCTCGAAGTAGACGCCGACACCGAGCGATTTCAGCTCTCTGATGGTTTCCAGGCATTCCTTGGTATTGCGGGCAAAGCGGGAGATGGATTTCACCAGAACCCTGTCGATCAGCCCTCTGCGGCAATCTGCCAAGAATCGCTGGAAGTCCTCACGCTTTTCAGCCGATGTCCCAGTAATACCCTCATCTGCGTATATGTCAACCATTTTCCAGTTTTCCTTGCTGGAGATCAGGTCACTGTAGTGACGGTTCTGGGCGGCGAAGGAGTTGAGCTGGTCATCAGAGGCGGAGCTGACACGGGCGTATGCCGCAACCCGCAATTTGGCGTTTTGGGGCTTTTCGGTTGCCTCGATGGTGATGACCTGGTATTGCTTTTCTCGAAGTGCCATGCTGCCGTCGGTCATCAGCTTTTCCGCCATGTCAGTTCACCTCCTTTTTTGCAACACAAACAATACCACAACACCTTTGAAATAGCTATTGAAAAGAATGCGATTTCAGAAAGAAAGGATAATGTCCGCACCGGTCTGTGCGGCAATTCTGGCCAAAATTTTGCGGGCCTCTCTTTCTGTGGTTTTCTCCTGCTCTATCAGCGTGCGGAGCAGTTGGGCAATGCCGCACAAATCGATATTTGTCATCTCGTTTCCTCGCTTTCGTGGATTTGTTTTTGATAACAGAAATATGGGACCCGATCAGGGAGTTTGAGGAGAAAAGGAAGAGGAGTGTAGAGGGGGAAAGATGAAGAACTCAGAGAAACGGAGGTTGAGAAGAAGAGGATGTACTGTGATCAGATCCCATATTTCTGCTATCAAAAGAAAAACAGAGGGCCGCTCCCAAAGGTCAGGTGAGCGAGTGTAGGCTCCGAGTCTGGAGCGGCCCTTTGTTTCTTGATGCTGCTTAGTCGCCTGTATTCGACACTACTTCCCCAGGCAGGGCGGCAACTTGAACTGTGCTGGCGCACATCATGGGACTCTCACCCCTCCGAGGATCTCTCCGAGCCGCGTAAGCAGAAGTATCATTGTAGGCTGACGGGGTCATGGCGGGGACAGCTTGCCAAGGCTGCCTTGTCCTGAGTGGGTGTCGCTCTGCACCTTATTTGGCCGTCCTTTGATGCGGATCTGCTCCGCACAGGTGGTCTTCGCGCACTCGGCCTGACGCTCTCCCGATCAGCTAAGGTATTCAAGTTGCCGGATATGACCGCCTGGGGCGGTGTTTTTCAAGGTTCGCTGAGATGTTTTGATCTCACGAAGATTGTAACTCCGAGCGTATTCTTCCAACAGAAACAGAATGGAAAGTTTACCAACCCAAAATGGAAAGTTTT
>DVJG01000146.1 GCA_018710805.1 Candidatus Faecousia faecipullorum | reverse complement strand
ACAAAGCCCAGAAGTCCCGAAAAGCTCACCGCAGCCCCGGCCAGGGCCGCAGCCAGAGCAAGAAGCAGAAACCGTACAGAGCGCACAGAAAGACCAAGGCTCTGGGCCACATCGCTTCCCAGGGACAGGATGTCCAGTTCCTGGGACAGGGACAGAGTGAGGACCAGGCTTATCAAAATCATTCCCGCCGCCGGGGCCAGCCGGGTCATGGTGACCCCGGAAAAGCCGCCGATGCGAAAGTCGGAAACCCCGTTGAGCGCATCGGGGACCAGAGTTACCAGGGCGTCAATGCCCGCAGAGAAGAGATTCGAGACCACCACGCCGGCTAAGACCACGGTCATGCGGGAAGCCCCTGTGCTTTGGGCCAGGCTCAGAATCAGCAGTGCCCCCAGAAGGGCTCCTAAAAAGGCTGCCAGCGGTGCAAATTGCTGGGCCGTGGGGCCAATGGCGCAGACCAGGGCCGCCGCCAATCCGGCGCTGGAATTGACGCCGATGATGCTGGGAGACGCCAGGGGGTTATAGAGCACCGTTTGGATTACGGCTCCGGACACTGCCAAGGCTGCCCCTGCCAGCATTGCGGCGCAGGTGCGGGGCAGACGGGTGAAACGGACGATGCGTGCGGCGGTGGAACCGGAGTACCCGCCGAAAAGGGTGCGGACCACCTCTTCCAGGGGCACTTTTACCGACCCGGCGCAGAGGCTCAGTATCGCCGACAGCAGAAGCAAAAAGGTCAGTGTGCCCCAAATCAGGGCCTTACTTTTCCGGGTACAGGATATCTGCAAGCTTTTCATAGGCCTCTCCCCATCTTCCGTTGGGCTTCATATTGTAAAGATTCTGGTCCATATTGTAAAAACGGCCTTCCTTTACAGCGGTGAGGGTGTTCCAGGCGGGATTTTTCAGCAGGGTGGTATCCAGCAGAGCCTGGGCGGAGGTGGGGTCCGAACCCTGGACCACGGTGAAGATATAGTCCGGGTCCGCCGCCAGAATGGCCTCCATGGAGAGGTTTTCCAGCAGGCTTTCGTCCTGGTCTGCAATGTTAACGCAGTCCAATGCTGCCAGCATCTCACCCAGAACGCTTCCTTTGCTGTTTTTCACCTTGCAGGTGGTTCCTGTGGCGCGGACATAGAGGACCGTGGGACGGCTCCCGTCGGCACGGGCGATGGCAGCGTCTACCTGCTTTCCGACTTCCACACCGTAGGTTTCGTAATTTTCCGGATGTCCCGTGATTTCTGTACAGGTTTTCAGCATCCGCTGGAAGTCCTCAAAGTTGTTGACGGAGAAGTAGGCGACGTTCAGACCCATTTCTGTGAGTACCGGCTCCAGTTCCGGACTGCTGTCCGTTCCGCAGCTGGCCAGAATCAGGTCCGGCTCACAGGCAATGAGCTGCTCCAGATTCAGATTTTTAGAGTCGCCCAGATCCACCACGTCTTCCTTCAGGGGCAGGTCAAAGTATTTCCAGGTGGAGCTGGTGGTAGCAACTATGGTGTCCGCACCGCCTGCCAGGCACCAGATATCCGCAAAACTGGCGGTGATACAGACCACCCTCTGGGGGTTTTCCACCGTGACCTCCCGGCCCAGGTCATCGGTAAAGCAGATTTCCTCGCCGGAAAGGGCCGGTGTGCTGCTTGCCTGTCCGCAGGCGGACAGCATCAGGCAAAATGCCAAAAGTACAAAAATTCGTCTCAACATATTCCCTCCAAAAAACATAAAAAAATCGGGTCGCTGACGAAAATGGGCATAAATTCCCTATCCTAAAGAAGATAGAAGAATCTTTCAAAGCCCTGCATCGTCTGTTGCGATCCGGCAGATTCCTATTGATTTTATCACAAAACTTTGCTATAATCAACACAAAAATCAGGGAATTTCCCCGAAAAATAAGGAGTGAACCCCGTGAAATATGTTATTCTTGGCGGCGTTGCCGCCGGGACCAAGGCTGCGGCGAAGATTATGCGCCAGGACCGCAGCGCCGAGGTCTGCATCTACACAAAAGGAACGGACATTTCCTACGCCGGGTGCGGCCTGCCCTACTATGTCGGCGGGAGCATTGAGACCAGGGAGGAACTCATCGTCAACACCCCGGCGAAATTCTCCGCCCTGACCGGGGCTAAGGTCTATACCCAGATGGAGGCCGTGGCTGTGGACACGGCGGCAAAGACCGTTGCCTTTGCAAATGGGGAAAGTGTTCCCTATGACAAGCTTATCATCGCCACAGGCGCCTATCCCTTTGTCCCCAAGGCACCCGGTGTGGACCTGCCCGGTGTCTATACCATGCGGACCCCCGACGACGCTATTGGTCTGCGGAGCTATGTGGAAGAGAACCACTGCCGCAGCGCCGTAGTGGTGGGCGGCGGCTTTATCGGCCTGGAAATTGCTGAAAACCTTATGGGTGCGGGCCTCACCGTCACCGTGGTGGACATGGCAAGCCAGGTTATGCCGAACCTCTTTGATGCCGACATGGCGGACTATATCCGCCGTCAGCTCCAGGGCAGAGGCCTTCGCATTGTCACGGGAGCTGCCCTGGAAGCGGTGCTGGGCGAAAACAAGGCCACCGGAGTTCAGACCAGCGTAGGCACCTTCCGCGGCGATGCCGTGGTTGTCGCCATCGGCGTCCGGCCTGCCACAGAATTCCTGAAGGACTCCGGCATCGAGATGAACCGGGGCACCATTCTGGTGGACAAATTCCAGAAGACCAATGTGCCTGACGTGTATGCCGTAGGCGACTGCGCCCAGGTGACCAACCGCATTACGGGCAAGGGCCAGTGGTCTGCCATGGGCTCCACCGCCAACATCACAGGACGCTGTCTGGCCAAAAACCTCACCGGCGTTTCCGCACCCTACGGCGGGTGCCTGGGCACAGGCGTTGTAAAGCTGGCCTCCGACCTGAACGCAGGCCGCACCGGTCTTACGGAAGCCCAGGCCAAGGACGCAGGCTACGACGTGATTTCCGCCACCTGCGTCACCGACGATAAGGCCCACTACTATCCCGGCGCCGGAAGCTTTGTCACCAAGCTCATTGCGGACCGGGAAAGCCATGGGCTTCTGGGCATCCAGGTGGTTGGCCCCGGCAGCGTGGACAAAATGGTGGACATCTGCGTCACCGGAATTTCCCTGGGCGCCAAGGTGGAAGACTTCGCTACTTTGGACTTCGCTTACGCTCCGCCCTTCTCCACTGCCATTCACCCCTTCAGCCAGGCCTGCGGCGTTTTGGAGAACAAAATGCTGGGCATCCTGGAGAGCTTTACTCCTGGGGAATATGCCGCCGGAGCCGCTCGGGGATATCAGGTTATCGATGTGCAGCCTGCTGCTTCCATTCCCGGAGCCACCTGGGTGGACCTTACGAAGGTCACAGGACCAATGGAGGGAATTGACAAGGATGCGAAGCTCTTGCTGGTCTGCACCAAGGGCAAGCGGGGCTACTTCCTGCAAAATCGCCTGAAGGCCTATGGCTATACCAACACCCGGGTGCTGGAAGGCGGCGTGTTCGTGAACAACGTCAAGGTCCCTCGGACCGGCGGCAAGCTCAGCGCCACAGAAATCAAGCGGGTGAAGGGGCTGGGCTGTCTCCAGGATAAGCGCTACGACGACATTTTCAACGTTCGGGTCATTACCTGCAACGGCAAAATCACCGCAGACGAACACCGGGCCATTGCCGATGCCTCGGAGAAATTCGGCTCCGGCGCTGTGACCATGACCTCCCGCCTGACCATGGAAATTCAGGGTGTGCCCTATGACAACATTGAGCCCCTCATCGCCTTCCTGGGCGAGCGCGGCCTGATCACCGGAGGCACCGGAAGCCTGGTGCGGCCTGTGGTCTCCTGTAAGGGTACCACCTGCCAGTACGGCCTCATCGACACCTTCGACCTCAGCGAAAAGATTCATGAGCGGTTCTACCTGGGCTACCACGGCGTGACGCTGCCCCACAAGTTCAAAATTGCCGTGGGCGGCTGTCCCAACAACTGCGTGAAGCCCAACCTGAACGACCTGGGCATCGTGGGTCAGCGGGTTCCCATGGTGGATTACGCAAAATGCCGGGGCTGTAAGGTCTGCCAGGTGGAGAATAACTGCCCCATCAAGGTTGCGAAAGTTGTGGATGGCAAAATCCACATCGATCCCAACGAGTGCAACAACTGCGGCCGCTGTAAGGGAAGATGCCCCTTCGGCGCTCTGACGGAATACCAGAACGGCTACCGTATTTATATCGGCGGCCGCTGGGGCAAGAAGGTGGCCCACGGCGTGCCTCTGACCAAGATCTTCACCAGTGAGGAAGAGGTTTTGGCCGTCGTCGAAAAGGCCATTCTCCTCTTCCGGGACGAGGGTATTTCCGGCGAGCGGTTCGCAGACACCGTAAACCGTCTGGGCTTTGACTATGTCAACGAAAAGCTCATCAGCGGCAGCATCAACAAGGAAGAGGTCCTGGGCAAGATCGTCAAAGGCGGCGCTACCTGCTGACAGGAACGCAGTGCAGGGCGGTGCGAAATCTTAGGTCTGCGGAATCCGGTACTTGACCTGCCCTCATCGGAAATTTCATATGTTACAGAAGAAGCCCTTCCAGCCTTTGCGGTGATGGAAGGGCTTTTTCTGAAAAATAACGCTTTTCCTCTTGTAAGTTTCCGGGTTATATGATAAACTAAATTGATTTGAAAACCCAATTTTGGAGGAGCTTATGGGATTTCCAAC
>DVJG01000145.1 GCA_018710805.1 Candidatus Faecousia faecipullorum | reverse complement strand
CGAGCCCTTCAAGGACTCCAACGGCTACGGCGAGAGCATCGCCCGGCTGAGCAATATGCTGGGCGGCGGCGTCATCGTCCAGCGGTTCGGCGACCTGGTCCGGGGCCGCCGGAGCACCCCTGCCAGAATGGAGGAGTGCATGGTCCGTCCCACGCTGAAGGCCACCCCCGGTGACCTGAGTCTGGTGCTTCCCAAGCGCATTCTGGACGGCATCATCGAAATGATCTATGCCCTGGATAAGATTGCCCCCGGCACCGCCAACGACGACACTCTCCTTTACGGCGTGGAAGTGAAGTTCTACAACATGGAGGTCAGCCTGGACGAGAACCTGGAGACCAAGTTCCCCGGCCTCTACGTCATCGGCGACGGCAGCGGCGTCACCCACTCCCTGTCCCACGCCTCCGCCAGCGGCGTATTCGTAGCCCGGAATATTCTGGAGAAGATGCGCTGACGGCTTCTGTGTATATAAAAATGCAGGGGAGCGCTTGCCCCTCCTCCAATACACATCCTTCACCGGCCCGAAGGAAATATTAAGGGAGAGGCAAGCCTCTCCCCTACAAAGTAGGTTTTCAAAATCCATCTGAAAGGACTGTTCTATGCTTCCTGCTATTATTTTATTCGTCGCCACCTATGCCCTGATGCTGATCTTCAGCAAATATCGGCCCTACATTGCCCTGGCTTCCGGCGCTATCTTCATCATCACTGGAATGCTTCCTCTGAATCAAGTCATCCCTTCTCTGGACTTCAATGTGCTTCTTATGATCGGCGGCACCATGGGTCTGGTTCAGCTCTTCATCGACAGCCGGATGCCTGAGCGCATGGCGGACCTCATTATGGAAAAGGTCCCCACGGTCCAGTGGGCCGCGGTGTCTCTGAGCCTCTTTGCCGGTATTATTTCCGCCTTTGTGGACAATGTGGCCACGGTTCTCATGATCGCCCCGGTGGCCATGGAGATTTGCCGCAAGCTCAAAGTCAATCCCGTTCCCGTGCTCATTTCCATTGCCGTGTCCTCCAATCTCCAGGGTGCAGCCACTCTGGTGGGCGACACCACTGCCATTATGCTGGGCTCCGCCCTGGACATGAGCTTTTTGGACTTCTTCTGGTACCAGGGAAAGCCCTCCATGTTCTTTGCCGTGGAGCTGGGCGCTGTGCTGTCCGCTCTCATTGTCTACTTTATTTTCCGAAACGATAAGGCCCCCATTCCCAAGTCCGGCGAGCTGACCCCGGTGACGGACTATGTGCCGACCTTCCTTCTGGTGGGCGCCATTGGACTGTTGGTGTGTGTGTCCTTTGCCCCCGACACCTGGAACCTGCCCTCGGAGATCAACGGCATCATTTGCTGCTCCCTGCTGGTGGTTGGCATCATCTACAACTTTGCAAAGCATAAGAACCTGAACGCCATTACCGGACCTCTGAAGGCCATCGACTTTGAAATTCTGGACCTTCTCATCGGTCTTTTCCTGATCATCGGCGGCATCAGCAACATGGGCATCATTGACGCTCTGGCGCAGCTGCTTGCCAAGCTGGGCGGCGGCAATGTGTTCCTCATGTACACCGTCATCGTCTGGGCCTCGGTGCTGATCTCCGCCTTCATCGACAACATCCCCTATGTGGCCACCATGATTCCGGTGCTGGCTGGCATTGCCACCCAGATGGGCTGTGACCCCACTCCCCTGTTCTTCGGCCTTCTGTCCGGCGCAACCCTGGGCGGCAACATCACCCCCATCGGCGCTTCCGCCAACATCACCGCCATCGGCATTCTCCGCCGGGACGGCAACGAAGTGAAGAATTCCGATTTCTTCCGTGTGGGCATCCCCTTCACCCTGGCCGCCATCATCCCCGCATACATCTACATCTGGCTGGTTTACGGAGTGTAAGTTTTCCGATTCCCGTTCTCTCTTTCCAGAGAACGGGAATCTTTTTTATCAAACGGATGCCGAATACGCCCTTTCGTCCCTGTTTCTTTTCCGGGAAAAATGTTCCGGGATTCGGTCATATTCTATCGATAAAGAATGTATGGATATAAAAAAATTGTAGAATCCGACAAATAACGGTGGACAAATGCCAAAAAGTGCGCTATCATAAATGGTGCATTCAGCGGCCTGTGCCGCAAAATAAAAAGAGGTGAACATACCATGGCGTTTTCTTTTTTCGGCGGGATCCATCCCAAAGAAAATAAGCTTTACGCATGCAACTGTCCCATTCAGAGCTTCCCCGCTCCGGATGTGGTGGTGATCCCCATGTCTCAGCACATCGGCGCCCCCTGCAAACCCCTGGTAAAGAAAGGCGACTATGTGACCATAGGCCAGAAGATCGGCGACAACGAGGGCCTTTGCGTCCCCGTCCACGCTTCGGTCTCCGGCAAGGTCAAATCCGTGGAGCCCCGGGCTCATACAAGCGGCATCACCGTCATGAGCGTTGTCATTGAAAATGACCATCAAAACACCCTGTGCCCGGACATTCAGCCCCGGACTGCGGCCCAGGTAAAGGCCCTGACCCCTCAGGACATCGTCTCCATTGTCCATGACGCAGGCATTGTCGGTATGGGCGGCGCTACCTTCCCCACCCATGTGAAGCTCTCCGGCGGCATTGGCAAAGTGGACACGGTCATCGTCAATGCCGGCGAGTGTGAGCCCTACATCACAGCCGACGATCGGCTCTGCCGGGAACAGCCGGAGAAGATCATCGGAGGCCTGCAGCTCATTATGAAGGTCTTCGGCCTGGAGAAGGGCCACATCGGCATTGAAGACAACAAGCCCGAGGCCGTGAAGGCCCTGCGGGCCAATCTGAGCGATGCCGACGGCATCGTCATCGACGTGCTCCCCGCCAAGTACCCCCAGGGTGCAGAAAAACAGCTCATTTACGCTGTGACGGGCCGGGAGGTCCCCTCCGGCGGACTGCCTGCCGCCGTGGGCTGCGCCGTATTCAACGCCGCCACCTGCAAGGCCGTCTACGACGCCGTGTGGGAGGGAATGCCCCTGATTCGCCGGGTGGTTACGGTGTCCGGCGACATTTTGATGGAGCCCAAAAACCTGCTGGTGCCCATCGGCACCTCCTTCAATGACCTCATCGAGGCCTGCGGCCACTCCGAGTATCCCTACAAGGTCCTCTCCGGCGGCCCCATGATGGGCGTTGCCCAGTATGACCTCAGCGTGCCCACCATTAAGGGCGTCAACGCCGTGACGGTGCTTGGCCGCCGGAACGAGTACGCCGTAGACGAACCCCACTGCCTGCGGTGCGGAAAGTGCGTGGACGTGTGCCCCATGAAGCTCATGCCCGTGCTCATGTACAAGGCCCTGGAGGGCAACAGTGTGGAGGATATGCGCAAGTGCAACATCATGGACTGCATTGAGTGCGGCTCCTGCGCCTACACCTGTCCCGCCGGCGTTCCCCTGGTGCTGGGCTTCCGGGTGGCCAAACAGCGCATCCGCAACGAGGCCGCCAAGGCCAAGGCGAAGGTTTAAGGAGGGACCCCAATGGCACAGATGAAATACTTCTACGAGCTGACCATTTCCAGCTCCCCCCATGTCCATGGAAGTGTCACCACCCGCACCATTATGCGGGATGTGCTGATCGCCCTGAGCCCCGCCCTTATAGGCTCCGTCTTCTTCTTCGGTTTCCGGGCACTGATGGTCACCTTGGTGTCCGCCGCCGCCTGCGTCTTCTTTGAGTGGGGCTGGTGCAGGCTCCGCCGCATTCGTTCCAATGTCTACGACCTTTCCGCCGTGGTTACAGGCGTTTTGCTGGCCTTTGTGTGCCCCGTGACCATTCCCTACTGGGCCCTTATCGCAGGCGATTTCTTTGCCATCATTGTGGTGAAGATGCTCTTCGGCGGCCTGGGCAAGAACATTGTGAACCCCGCTCTGGCAGGCCGGGCATTTATGTTCAGCTGGCCCGTGCTCATGAGCACCTGGGTCAAGGTTGGCTTTGCCAATCAGGCCGGTGTCCTCTCCACCGTGGACGCCGTCACCGCCGCCACCCCCCTGGCAAATATGCACCAGGGTCTCATGCCCGAAGCCACCATCTCCCAGATGTTCCTGGGCAATGTGGGCGGCAGTCTGGGCGAGACTTCGGTGCTGCTCCTGCTCATTGGCTTCTGCTATCTGCTTTT
>DVJG01000144.1 GCA_018710805.1 Candidatus Faecousia faecipullorum | reverse complement strand
ATGAAATCTGCCTTTTCCAGGGTCTCCCGACAGCGGATGGAGATGTCCCCCAGATTGCCGATGGGGGTGGGTACCAGATAAAGCATTCCGGCCATGTTATTCCTCCATGTGATAGATATTCTTATAAAATTGGGACGGCTGTCCGTTTTCGCTGTAAAGGGTCTGTTCTTCCCATTTCATCCCCGGCTTGCCGCCTTTCCGGAGTCCCACCAGAATCAGGCTCACGGGAAGACCGGGCTTGTGCCGCAGAAGACAAAGCCGCTTGGCGGCGAAGCCTGCGGCCCTTGCCTCCACAAGAATATCTTCCAGAAACTCCGGCTTGTGGACAAGGAAAAAATCCCCGCCGAATTTGGTGGCCCAGGCTGCAGCGCGCATCAGGTCAGAGAGGGCGCAGAAATCATTGCGGCGGGCGTAGGGCGTTTGCCGGCTGGCAGGCCCTCCGGGGTAATAGGGAGGATTGGAGACGCAGACATCAAACCGTCCTGTCGGAAAAAGTTTGGGAACCTCTCGGATGTCGCCGCATATACTCTCCATGCGGGCGGCAAGCGCGTTGCGCCGGATGTTTTCCATGGCGGCATCGTGGGCTGTTGGGTTCAGCTCCAAGCCGGTGACGGAAATGTCCGGTCGGGTGGAGCAGAGAAGGATGCCAAGGGCACCGCAGCCGGAACCCAGGTCCAGGCAGCGGCCCCGCTTGGGGATGTTGGCAAAGTGGCCCAGGGCCATGGTATCGGTTCCCAAGGGGAAGCATCCGTCGGGCACAGCCAAGGTAAAACCATTGGGAAAAACCTCCATTTTGGCCTCCTGCAGCAGAATAGAAAAAATTGGCCTACGCATCTCTGCGTAGGCCAATCTCGAGTTTTGCGGAAATCAGAGAATCTGATTAAGCTTCCTCGATAGCCTCGGCGGGGCACTGTTCGGCGCAGGAACCGCAGGAAACGCAGACATCGGCGTCGATGACGTACTTGCCGTCGCCCTCGGAAATGGCCTCAACAGGGCACTGCTCGGCGCAGGAGCCGCAGGCGACACAAGCGTCGGTAATAATGTAAGCCATGGTGTTACCTCCCATATGATGTATATTCTCGCGCTGAAAACGCACCTTCATTGTAGCATGGATTCTCGAAAAAGCAATTCCTTTTTCAAAAAAACAGGAATAAATTTTTGTGAACATGACCATGCTCTCCCGGAATGGGAAAAGAAGGAGGGTTTGATATGCGCTATCATTTGTGGACCCTGGACATCATTCGGGAAGCTGGCCGGGAGGCCCGGGAACTGGGCCATAGCTGTGTAGGCTCGGAGCACATACTGCTGTCTCTCAGCCGGGACCCGGGAGGTGCGGGGCGGGTGCTCCGGACGCTGGGAGTGGAACCGGAGACGGCGGTGGCATTGGCGGAGACGGTATGGGGCGTGGGAAGGGCGGACCTGCCGCTGCCCCAGGGGCTCACAAACGAGGCAAGGAAACTATTGCATCTGGCGGCGAGAGAGGCGAAGTTCTCCCACAGTCGGGAGATACGCCCGGCCCACCTGCTTCTCGCCATGGCACGGCAGGGAAGCGGCGGTGCCAGGGAAGTGCTGACGTTGTGCGGTGTCAGCGCCGACGCGCTGTTTACGGGAACGCTTGAGGAAATGCGCTGGGAAGCGGCCCTTCCCGGCAGGGGAGCAAAGGAGGCGGTATCTACGAAGCTGCTGGAACAATTCAGCGAGGATCTGATTGCAAAAGCATCGGCCATGGAGCCGGTGATTGGCAGGGAGAAGGAGATCGACATGGTCATCGGCATTCTCTGCCGGAAAAATAAAAATAACCCCGCCCTGGTGGGAGAGCCGGGGGTGGGAAAAACGGCCATTGCCGAAGGCCTGGCCCAGCGGATGGCCCTTGGGAACGTGCCGCCGCAGTTAAAGGAAAAGCGGCTGGTGAGCCTGAACATGGCCTCCTTGGTGGCGGGAACCAAATACCGGGGCGAATTTGAGGAACGGCTCCGGGACCTGCTGGCGGAAATTCGCCGAAGCGGAGACGTGATCCTGTTCGTGGACGAAATGCACACCATCGTAGGCGCCGGAGCTGCCGAAGGCGCCATTGACGCCGCCAATATCTTCAAGCCTGCCCTGGGCCGCGGAGAGCTTCAAATGCTGGGAGCCACCACCCGGGACGAATACCGCCGCTATATCGAAAAGGATGCGGCACTGGAGCGGCGCTTTCGGCCCGTTCCGGTGGAGGAACCCTCGGAAAATACGGCTCTGGACATTCTTCGGGCCTTAAAGCCGGGGCTGGAACGGCACCATCACCTGCGTATCACCGAGGACGCCCTGAAAGAGGCGGTGCGGCTTTCCATCCGCTATCTGCCGGACTTGTACCTTCCGGATAAGGCCATTGACCTGCTGGACGAGGGAGCTGCCAGAGCCAGAATGGAGGAACTGAGTCCCACCCGAGGCGGTGCTGCCCGGAAGGCGCTGGAACAGGAATTGCAGGAGGCTGTCAGAGAGCGGGAATTTGAGAAAGCGGCAAAGCTCAGGGATCAGCTGCAGCATCTGAACAAATCCTCGGAGGGCCGCCGAAGCCGTGCGGTTACGGCCCAGGACATTGCGGGAGTGGTTTCGGCGAGAACAGGCATTCCCACAGGCCGTCTCACCGCCGGAGAGAAGGAACGGCTCCTGAATCTGGAAGGGCTTCTCTCTGCCCAGGTTATGGGCCAGGAAAAGGCAGTTTCCGCCGTGGCGGAGGCAGTGCGAAGAGGGTACAGCGGTATCCGGGATATATCCCGCCCCATTGCCTGTTTGCTCTTTACGGGCCCCACCGGGGTGGGAAAAACCGAACTGTGCCGGGCCCTTTCCCAGGAGGTCTACGGAAGCAAGGATGCCATGATCCGGCTTGACATGACGGAGTATATGGAGAAGCAGAGCGTATCCCGCCTCATTGGCGCCCCGCCGGGCTATGTGGGATACGAAGAGGGCGGAAAGCTCACGGAGGCCGTCCGCCGGAGACCCTATTGCCTGGTCCTGCTGGACGAGCTGGAAAAAGCCCATCCGGATGTGACGGGCATCCTTCTGCAAATTATGGAAGAGGGAGTCCTGACCGATTCCACAGGGCGAAAGGTCAGCTTCAAGAATGCCATTGTGGTCATGACCTCCAACATCGGCGGCGGCCTCAAGGGTGAAGGCCTGGGCTTCTGTGCCGCCGGACGGGGAGCGGAAATGGAAGGGGCGCTCCGGGATGCCTTTTCACCGGAATTTTTGGGCCGTATTGACCAGATTGTGCCCTTTGAGCGCCTGAGCCAGAGCGCCATGGAGGCCATTGCCTGGAAATACCTCTATAGGCTCCAGGAACGGGTCCTCTCCCAGGGTACCCAGATTCAATACCCTGAGGACCTGGCGGCATTTCTTCTGAAAAAGTGCCCTCCGGCAGACGGCGCCCGTCAGCTGCGCCGCCTGGTTCAGTCGGAGGTGGAGGGGCCCCTGGCAAGCTATCTTCTGCGCTGCAGCCGCCGTCCCAGCAAGCTGAAGCTTCATTTGGAGGGAGAGAGTATCTCCTTTCGTCCGTAAACGCATATTTTTGCATCTGTAAGGGAGGGACTTGCCCCTCCCTTAAGGCGTAATACAGGCCATTTTCTCGGAAATGATGCTATTTTTATAGAACAACCGTTCTATAATAGTGGCGTTTTTCATCTAAAAACCAAAAATCTGAGAGAAAAAGATTGATTTTTTGATTCAGTGGTAGTATACTGTCCATAAATGGAGCAACATGGTAGTAAAGTGGAGTGAAAGGGAAGGAGGACGGCCCATGATCGGTAAATATCCCGCCAAGCTGGACGACAAGAGCCGTCTGTTTGTGCCCTCGAAGCTGCGCGGCGATTTGGGGGAGACCTTTTTTGTGACCATCGGCGTCAACTGCGGTCACCGCTGCCTGACAGTGTACACGTCGGAAGAGTGGCAGAAGCTCTGCGACAACTACAACGCTCTGAGCCTGTCTCAGCGAGCCGGCGCTACCAGCCTGATTTTCATGAACGCCGCCGAATGTGCCCCCGACAAGCAGTTCCGCGTGGCGCTGACGCCGTTTCTTCTGCAGTATGCCGGCATTGACCGGGAGATCATGATTGTGGGCCGGGCAGGCCAGGCGGAGATTTGGGACGCCAAGGAGTTTGAGGCCTTTGAGGCCGAGAATCTGACCCCCGAAAAGCTCCTGTCCTCCTTGGAGGCCATTGGACTATGAGTGAATTTCATCATGTTTCCGTCCTTTTGGACGAGTGCATCGAAGCGCTGAATATCAAACCGGAAGGCATTTATGTGGACGGCACCCTGGGCGGCGCAGGCCATTCCAGCCGGATTGCTGCCATGCTCACCACTGGCCGTCTCATCGGCATCGACCGGGACACCGTGGCCCTGACCGCCGCAGAAAAACGGCTGGAACCCTATATGGACCGGGTGACCTTGGTCCACAGCGATTTTTCGGAGCTCAAGAATGTCTTATCCCGCCTGAACATTGAGAAAGTGGACGGCATTTTGCTGGATTTGGGCGTGTCGTCTCCTCAGCTGGACGATGGGGCGAGAGGGTTTTCCTACATGGCGGACGCACCTCTCGATATGCGAATGAACCGGGAGGACCCGGTGACTGCCCATACGGTGGTGAACACCTGGCCCTATGAAGAGCTCAGACGCATCCTTTACGACTACGGCGAAGAGCGCTACGCCCCCCAGATTGCGGCTGCCATCTGCCGCCGCCGGGAGGAACGGACAATCGAAACCACCCTGGAGCTGGTGGACATCATCCGCTCCGCCATGCCCGCCGCCGCGCTGCGGGAAAAACAGCACCCTGCCAAGCGCAGCTTCCAGGCCATCCGCATTGCCGTGAACGATGAGCTGGGGGACCTTGAAAAGGTTCTGGATGCCGCCATTCCGGCCCTGAATCCGGGCGGACGGCTTGCCATCATCACCTTCCACTCTCTGGAGGACCGCATTGTGAAAAATGCCATGGCCGCCGCTGCCAAGGGCTGTACCTGCCCGCCTAATTTCCCGGTGTGTGTCTGCGGCAAAACACCCCAGGTGAAGGTTATGACGAGAAAGCCCATCACATCCTCTGATGAGGAGCTGAACCGGAACCCTCGAGCCAGAAGCGCAAAGCTTCGGGTCTGTGAGAAAATCTGAATTTTTGGCTGTGCATCGGTACAGCGCCGCAGAAAGGACGGAACGGTCATGGTAGAGAAACCGAAGATTCAATACGTTCGGGAATTTTACACCTACGGCAGTGAAGCGAAAAAATTGGATATCCAGCGTTTCCGGCTGCCGCGGACCACTCTGCCTGAGGAGCGGCTCTATAAGCCGGAAAACATTGTTCTGGACCCTGTTGCCATCGTCGGCATCGTGGCGGCGCTGGTGCTTCTTATGGTCATGGCCTTTGGCGTTGTAGAAATTCAGGACGACTGGGCCGAGTACCGTGCTACAGAAAACTACATTTCCTCCCTCAATGTGAAAAACTCCCAGCTGAAGCTGCAGTACCAGCAGGGCTACGACCTGGAAGAGGTCAAAAGCAAGGCCCTGGGCCTGGGACTGATCCCTGTGGAGGAAGCCAAGACAATGACCATAAATGTGACGGTCCCCGAGCCTCGCCATGAGGAGACGCTGAAAGAACGGATCCTTTGGTTTTGGAATGGGCTCTGGGAATAAACGCACACCTGCCTCATACAATTTTCTATAAGCTGCAAACGGGCGGCGAGGGATTCCCTTGCTGCCCGTTTTGCAAAGCGGAAATTGGAATGGGGTGTTGGAAGTGGAGAGAAAGCATTATGACCGCCTGCGGCTCAGCACCGGACAGCACCGGCGCATTGCCCTGGTGAGTGCGGTATTCGGCCTTCTGGCCTTCCTGTGCGTGGGGGTGCGGCTTTATGAGCTGATGATCCGGGACTATGACTACTATGCGTCTCTCGCCTTGCGGAATCAAACCCGCACCACCTCCGTCACTCCCAGCCGAGGGGACATTCTGGACCGGAACATGAACATTCTCGCCACGTCTGTTTCCGTGGAAAATGTGTTCCTGGACCCCCATGAGCTCAAGCAGTCCAAGGCGGATATCTCCGCTGTGGCACAGTTTTTGGGGAACTTGCTGGAAAAGGACCCTGCCTGGATTGCAGAACAAGCCGCAGACCGGACGAAACGCTATAAACAGATTGCTGCGGGAATTGACGAGGAAACCGCCGGGGAGATTCGCTCCTATATCAATGAAAATGATATTTCCGGCGTCCATTTGGAGCCGTCATCAAAACGCGCCTATCCCTTCGGTACCTTAGCCGCCCAGGTGATTGGCTTTACCAACGCCTCAGGCGGCGGCTCCGAAGGGGTGGAGGCCGCCTATGACCGCTATCTGACCGGAGGAGCAGGCCGGGTTATCACCACCAAGGGCAACAACGAAATGGATATGCCCTTTTCCTATGAGCACTTCGCCGCAGCCAAACCGGGAAATACGGTGATTCTTACCCTGGACACCACAATCCAGAGCTGCCTCGAAAAGCAGATGGAGGCCGCCATGGCGAGATACGATGTGCAGAATGGAGCCTTTGGTCTGGTGATGAACTGCAAGACCGGGGAAATCCTTGCAATGGCCACGCTGGGAAGCTACGACCCCAACAACTATTTGGAAATTATGGATGAAAATGCCGCCGCAGAGCTTGAAAGAATGCAGGCGGACCTGGAGGGCATTCCCCGCAGCAGCGATGAATATGCGCAGGCTAAGAAAGCCTATGACGAGGCCCTCTCTGCCGCGCAGCTCAAGCAGTGGCGAAATCGGGTGCTCTCCGACGGCTACGAGCCCGGGTCCACCTTCAAGGTCCTCACCATGGCGGCAGCGTTGGACAGCGGGGCCATCGACCTGGAAACTTCCTTCCACTGCTCCGGTTCTGAACAGATACCCGGCCGGGCCCAGAAGCTTCACTGCTGGCGCTCCGCCGGTCACGGGGCAGAAAAAACGCCCCAGGCCCTGCAGAATTCCTGCAACATCGCCTTTGCCCACATCGCCCTGAAGCTGGGAGGGGAACGGTTCTACGACTACATTCAGCGCTTCGGCATCCTGGAAAAGACAGGCATTGACCTGGCAGGGGAGAGTAAGGGCGTGTTTTTCGACAAATCCCTCATTGTCAACACAGACAAATGGGGCACCGCTTCCTTAACTTCCGGTTCCTTCGGCCAGACCTTCAAAATTACGCCACTTCAGCTGGTCCGGGCCATTTCCTCTGTGGTAAACGGAGGCAAGCTCATGGAGCCGTATATTGTTTCGGAGGTGGTGGACCCGGAGGGGAACACCGTTCTGAAGGCCGAACCCACTGTCGTTCGCCAGACCATTTCCCAGGAGACCTCGGATACCATGCGGGAGCTGATCCGCTCCGTGGTCACCGAGGGTACGGCAAAAAATGCCCAGGTGGCGGGTTTTTCCATTGGCGGCAAGACCGGCACCAGCGAGAAAATAGACGTGTTTGACGAAAACGGCCAACGAGTCCAGGATAAGATTGTCTCCTTCGTGGGCATTGCCCCCATGGAGGACCCGGAGTATATCTGCCTGGTGGCCCTGGATACCCCGTCCCGGGAGACAGGCATCTACATTTCCGGCGGCGTCATGGCAGCGCCTACGGTGGGGGCAGTGCTGTCGGATATTCTTCCCTATCTGGGCGTGGCCAGAAACTATGAGGAAAGCGACCCGCAAAGCCAGAAAATCCTGGTGGAAGACATGTCCGGCTTGACAGCGGACGAAGTTCGAGGTATTCTAAGAAAAATCGGGCTTTCGGCCAGTTTTTCGGGAAACGGAGCATATGTTACCGGGCAGCTCCCGGCGCCGGGAGAGGTTGTGCCCGGGGGAAGCGAGCTTCTGTTTTATATGGAAGAGACCGAAGAACCTCCTGTGGTAGCCGTTCCGGACTTCCTTGGAAAGAACCGTCAGGAGGCCGCTGCCATGGCGGAAGCCCAGGGCCTCTATATTCTGGTGACAGGCAACCCGGAAGAATCCGATGATGTCACCGTCACGGCCCAGAGCGTGGAAGCAAATACCACAGTCCAGCGTGGAACCACCATCACCCTCCACTTTACGGACCATTCGGCCCACGATTAAGGAGCAGACTATGAAGCTGAAAGATTTGTTAAAAGGCGTTGCGATCTTGGAATGCCATGGGGATTTGGAACTTGACATTCCGGAAGTGTACTACGATTCCCGCCGTGTCACCAAGGGGAGCCTTTTCGTTGCCGTGTCCGGCTTTGCCGCTGACGGCAACAGGTTTATCCCTATGGCGCTTGAGAAAGGCGCCGCCGCCGTGGTCACGGCGAAGAAGCCGGAGGGAGAGGTCCCCTACATTCTGGTGGAAAACGACCGCCTGGCCCTTGCCCTGATTGGCTGCAATTTCTACGGCCGTCCGGCGGAAAAAATGACCGTCATCGGCATTACGGGCACCAATGGCAAAACCTCCTCCACCTTGCTTCTGAAACAGGTCCTGGAAAAAACACGCCATGCCAAAGTGGGCCTCATCGGCACCATGGCGAATCTCATTGGAGATGAGGTCATCCCCACGGAGCGCACAACTCCCGAAAGTTTTGAACTGCAGGGCCTCTTTGCCAGAATGCGGGATGCCGGATGCACATACGCTGTAATGGAAGTATCCAGCCACGCAGTGGCCCTGGAGCGTATCGGCGGCATCCGCTTTGCGGTGGCGGCCTTTACGAATCTGACGGAGGACCATCTGGACTTCCACAAGACCATGGACGCCTACTGCGAGGCGAAAGCCGAGCTGTTCCGCCGCTGTGAAAAAGCGGTGGTCAACGCGGACGACCCGTATTCCCACCGTATGCTGAAGGCTGCCGCCTGCCCGTGCCTCACAACTTCCGTGGAGGGAAAGGGCAGCCTGAACGCAAGAGATCTGGAGCTTCACGCAGAGGGGGTAACATTCACCGCCCTCTGCGGCGAAGAAAAGGCCCGGGTAAGCCTTCCCATTCCCGGCCACTTTACCATTTACAACGCCCTGACAGTTCTGGGCATTGCAAAAGAGCTGGGCATTTCCCTGCAGGACGCTGCCGCCGCTCTGGCTGATGCCCAGGGAGTCCGGGGCAGGGTGGAAGTGGTCCCCACCCCGGGAACCTCCTATTCCGTGCTCATCGACTATGCACATACCCCCGACGGCCTCCAGAATGTTCTCACATCCGTGAGGGAATTCTGTAAGGGCAGGCTCATTGCAGTCTTCGGCTGCGGCGGAGACCGGGACCCCATGAAGCGGCCCATTATGGGAAAAATCGGCGTAGAGCTTTCAGACATTGCCATCATTACTTCGGACAATCCCCGGACGGAAGCGCCTATGGCAATCATTGAGGATATCCTAAAAGGGGTAAAAAAGGAATCCGGGGAATATATTGTCATTGAAGACCGCCGTATTGCCATCAGATATGCTATGGACATTGCGAAAAAAGATGATATAATTGTATTGGCGGGAAAGGGCCACGAGACATATCAGGACATCGGCGGCCGGAAACTTCACCTGGACGAACGGGAAGAGGTTGCAAACTACCTGCTGGAATTGAGGAATCATCATGGCTAATATTACCCTTCGCCAGGCTGCCGCGTGGTGCGGCGGCACCGTGGAAGAAAAATACGCAGACTGCAGTTTTGTCGGAGCCACCAACGACAGCCGCTCCATTCAGCCGGGCCAGCTCTTTGTGGTGCTCCAAGGCGCCCGGGACGGCCACGACTTCATTCCCGCCGCCATAGCGGCAGGAGCGGGGGCGGTGCTGTGTACCCGGAAAGTGGGGGACTACCCTGCCATTTATGTGGACGACCCCCGGCGGGCTTTGGGCGACATTGCCCGGGAGGAGCTCAAACGGATCGGCCCCAAAGTGGTGGCGGTAACGGGCTCCGTGGGAAAGAGCACCACCAAGGAGATGATCGTCTCGGTTCTCTCCGAGAGCTACCGGGTTCACAAGACCCCAGCCAACCACAATAACGACATCGGCATGCCCATGGCAATCCTCGCCATGCCGGAGGATACGGAGGTGGCCGTGCTGGAAATGGGCATGAACCACTTCGGAGAAATTGCCTATCTTTCAAACATCGCCCATCCCGACGTGGCGGTGATTGTGAACATCGGCACGGCCCATATGGAATTTCTGGGCTCCCAGGAGGGCATCCGGGTGGCGAAAATGGAAATCGTGGCAGGCATGAGCGACAGGGGAATGCTCCTGCTCAACGGCGACGACACCATGCTTCGGAACCTGGACAAGATGCCCCGCCAGCGCATCACCTATTTTGGCCGCAGTGAGGGCTGTGACGTCCGTGCCATGGATGTCAGACAAGGGGAAGGCATGCTCTGCTTCCGTGCTGAGGCAGGACGGCTCTCCATTCCCGTGGAGCTCCCGCTGGAAGGCGAGCACTATGTCTGCGACACCTTGGCGGCCATTACCGTTGGCTTAAAGCTTCTGGTGCCCTCAAACCTCATCAGTGCAGGCCTGTCCCGGTTCCACAACCTCTCCGGCCGTCAGGAAATTCTGAAATGCGGGGAGTTCACCATTATCAAAGACTGCTATAACGCCGGCCCCGAATCCATGGCAGCGGCGCTGAACGTTCTGGGCAACAAACCCGGCCGGCGCATTGCCGTGCTGGGAGATATGCTGGAGCTGGGCGACTGCGCCAACGCCGAGCACTACCGCATCGGACGCATTGCTGCCGAAAAGGCGGATTTGGTCTTTGCCTACGGTCCCCACGCCGACCGGGTCCGGGATGGCACCATCACAGGCGGCATGCCGGAGAACCGCGGCAGGGCCTTCGGCAGCCAGGAAGAACTGGTGGCGGCCCTGAAACAGGCCGCGAAACCCGGGGACGTGCTCCTCTTCAAGGCCAGCCATGGAATGCACTTGGAACAGGTTCTGGACGCATTCCTGAAAAAAGACACATAAGGGAGGAAACCCATGATAAACGTACTCATCACAGGCGCTATTGCCTGCGGCTTTTCCTGGCTGTTCGGCCGGATGCTTCTTCCGGTCCTGCGGGCCCTGAAGGCCGGACAATCCATCCGGGAAATCGGTCCTACCTGGCACAATTATAAGGCAGGTACCCCCATGATGGGCGGACTCATGTTCATTGCTGCGACCCTTGTGTGCCTGCTCATCAACATCCCCGGCATGACGGACTACACGGTTTTCTATGTGCTGGCTCTGGGCCTGTGCTTTGGCTTCATCGGCTTTTTGGACGACTATGAGAAAATTCGCCACCATCAGAATCTGGGCCTGACTTCTATTCAGAAAGCCCTGCTGCAAATGGCGGTGTCTGCAGTGTTCCTCTATGCCATGTATAAAAGCGGCCGAATGAACACCCATTTATACATCCCGTTTTTTGATGTCAGCTTTGAGCTGAACCCGATTCTCTACATCTTCTTCGCCATGTTCGTCATGGTGGGCTGTGTGAACTCCGTGAATCTTACGGACGGTGTGGACGGACTTTCCAGCTCCGTGACCCTTCCCGTCATGGTTTTCTTCACCGCCGTATCCCTGGCGCTGGGAAGAGTGGACCTGGCTCTGCTTCCTGCCTCCCTGGTGGGCGGCCTGATTGCCTACCTCACCTACAACTGGCACCCGGCGAAGGTCTTCATGGGAGATACGGGGTCTCTGTTCCTGGGCGGCATTGTCTGCACCATGGCCTTTGCCCTGGAAATGCCCCTGATTCTGGTCCTTGTGGGGTTTGTGTATATCTGTGAGGCCATGTCGGACATCATTCAGGTGACCTATTTTAAGCTCACCCACGGCAAGCGTATTTTCAAAATGGCTCCCATCCACCACCACTTTGAAAAGTGCGGATGGAAGGAGGAGAAGATCGTTTTCGTATTCTCCGGCGTTTCCGCCGTCATGTGCATTCTCGCCTGGTTCTCCATTCAGGGCTTTCTGGCCTAGTTAACGTTTTCTAAAGGAAAAGGAAAGGATTTTATGGCAGAAAAGGGAACTTTTCATGCCAATGAGGACCGCCGAAACAAGGCGCAAACCGTGGACATTCCCTTTCTTATTCTCATTTTGCTGCTGCTCACCCTGGGCCTTATGATGCTCTATTCCGCCAGCTACGCCCAGAGTGAATACGATACTTCCTACGAAATTTCCACCAAGTACCTGCAAAAACAGGCGGTCTTCGCCGTAATCGGCCTGGCCGCCATGGCGCTGTTCAGCCGGATACCCGCCGCTCTTTGGCAGAAATTTGCCTGGCCCATGTATGTCGTCAGCATTTTGCTTCTTCTTTCTGTGCTGGTCATGGGCCAGGAGGTAAACGGAGCAAAACGCTGGATTTCCATTGCCGGAATCCAGTTCCAGCCCTCGGAAGTGGCGAAATTCTCCATGATCTTGGTCTTTGCAAGACTGACAAGACATTTTGGCCCCGATGCCAAGCGGTTCCGCTATGGGGTTGTGGGCTTTGGCGCCGCCTTGATGGGCATTTTGGTGCCCCTGGCTCTGGAAAAACACCTGTCCGCCATTATGCTCATGGGCCTGGTTGCCGTGGTCATGATGTTCGTTGCCGGGACCCAGCCCAAATGGCTTCTGGCAGGCGCAGGGGCCGCCGCTCTTTTTGTGATTCTTTACATCAGCTTCATGGGCTACGCCGGAGACCGGGTCTCCGCCTGGCTCCATCCGGAGCTGGACCCCGGGGATACGGGGTATCAGATTCTGCAATCTCTCTATGCCATTGGCTCCGGAGGCCTCTTCGGCCTGGGCTATGGCCGTTCCAGGCAGAAGTATTTGTACCTGCCTTTCCAGTATAACGATTATATTTTTGCCATCTGCTGTGAAGAGCTGGGCCTCATTGGGGCCCTGGCAATCATGGCAGTCTTTGCCGCCGCCATCTGGCGGGGCTACTGGATCGCCCTTCACGCCAGGGACCGGTTTTCCACGGTCCTTGCTGCGGGCTTGATCACACTTTTGGCGGTCCAGACCACTTTGAATCTTTGCGTTGTCACGAACCTGCTCCCCTCCACGGGCATTTCGCTTCCGTTCTTTTCCTACGGCGGAACGGCCCTGGCTGTGAATTTGGGGGAGATGGGCATCGTTTTAAGTATCTCTCGCTACCGAAATCAGAGAAAACTCCAGGAGGGTCTCTTATGAACCTTGTTTTTACCTGCGGCGGCACCGCTGGACATATCAATCCTGCCATTGCCGTGGCCAATATGATGAAGGAGCGGCATCCGGACTGCAATATCCTCTTCATTGGCGCCAAAGGCCACATGGAAGAGAAATTGGTGCCCCAGGCGGGCTATGAGGTCCGCTGCCTGCCCGGTTCCGGACTGAGCCGGGGCAAAAATTTTGCCGCGGTGAAGAAAAACGTCCGGGCCGTCAAATGTGTGCTGGACGCTGTCAAGTCCTGCAAGGCCATTTTTAAAGAATTCAAGCCCGATGTGGTGGTGGGTACCGGGGGCTATGCCAGCTTCCCGGCTCTCTACGCCGCCCAGAGTATGGGGATTCCCACCTGCGTCCATGAGAGCAACGCCCTTCCCGGCGTCACCACAAAACTTGCCGCCCGAAAGGCAAACCGGGTGCTGGTGGCTTTCCCCGAAAGCGTGCAGCATTACCGCCATCCCGAAAAGGTGGAGGTGGTGGGTATGCCTGTCCGGAAGGAATTCCTCTATGAGAGCAGAGCGGAAGCCCGGGAGGCTCTGGGCTTAAAGGGACAAGTGGTGGTTTCCGCTTTCGGAAGCCAGGGTGCCAAGGTCATGAACGAGACCGTGGCAGACATGATGGCTCTGGAGCAGAAGGACGGCTTCCCCTTCCACCATATCCATGCTACGGGAAGCTTCGGCAAAGAGTGGATGCCGAAGCGGGTAAAAGACAACGGCGTGGATTATGAAACCGTCCCGGAGCTGGATATCCGGGAGTACATCTATAATATGCCGGATGTGGTAGCCGCCGCGGACCTGGTCATTGGCCGGGCAGGCAGCGCTACCTGCAATGAGATCGCCGCCGCAGGAATTCCCTGCATCCTCATTCCGTCGCCCAACGTCACAGGCAACCACCAGGAGAAAAACGCCCGGGTTCTGGAAGCCGCCGGGGGCGCTGTGGTGATGCTGGAACGTGATTGTACGCCGGAAAAGCTCTATGCACAGATACGGACGCTTCTTGCGGACGACAAACGTCGGGAGCAGATGGCGAAAAAACTCCATGGACTGGCGCGGCTGGATTCTACCGAGTGTATCTGTGCCATCGTCGAGGAGCTGTCCCGAAAGTAAGAACGTCCCTACCCCAGGAGGAAACCTATGGATACAAAACAAGAAAACCGGGACCAGCCTCGCCGTACCCGGGAACAGGGTGGCGCTGAGCGGCCCAGAAGAGCTCCCCAGCCGGAGAACCGGGCGCCCAGACAGGCATCTTCCCAGAGAAAACGCCCGGAGGCCCCGGAAAAACGGCCCCAGCGTGCCCAGGGAGCCGTAAAAGCGCCCCAGCGCCCGGAGGGCCAGGCCGCTCGCCCCAAGCAGGAGACAAAGCGGGAAGCGCCGCAAAAGAAACCTGCGCAAAGGCAGGCCCGCCGCTCCCGGGAGGTGCCGGACGATTTATCCAGCACCAGCCGCCGGGCCTATGGCAAGACAAAGCCCAGGAAAAAGACCGTGGTGGATAAGCTCAGCGATGTGTTCCTAAAGGGCATGGAGCGAAACGCCGCCCGGAAAAAGGCAAAGGAAGAGGCTCTTCTCCGGGGCCATAACAGACAGAGACGGAAAAAGCAGCCTATCGTGGCGCCTACGGTCATCTACACCCAGCCCCAGGCCTTTAACCGGAACCGTCTGCTCATTCAGCTGATTACGGTGTCTGCCGTGGTCATGGCCATGGTAGTCGGTTTGTCCGTTTTCTTTAAGGTGGGCGACATCACCGTTACCGGTGCCGAGGTTTATACGCCCTGGTCCGTCCGGGAGGCCTCGGGTATTTCCGAGGGAGACAACCTCTTCACTTTCAGCCGTGCCCGGGCCGGCGCCCTGATCAAAGCCAACCTTCCCTATGTGAAAGATGTGCGGTTCGGTATAAAATTACCGGATACTGTCAATATTATCATCGAAGAAGAGGACGTGGTGTACTCTGTCCAGGATGAGAATTCCCAGTGGTGGCTTATAAACTCCCAGGGGCGGGTGGTGGAACAGACCACTGCGGGCCAGGCAGGAAACCATACAAAGATCATTGGCCTGACCTTGAAAGGACCCAGCCCCGGTTCCCCCGCCGTAGCGGCGGAGGCAAAGGACTTAGAACCCGTGGAGACAGAGACCACCGCCGCCACGGACCCCACAGAGACCACAGCTGCGGAGACAATCCCGCCTGTGGGTGTTACAGGAGCCCAGCGCCTTACTGCGACCTTAAAAATTCTCACTGCCCTGGAAGATAACGACATCGTAGGCGAAGCCGCCAGCGTGGACGTGACCCGGCCCGAGGAAATCATGCTGTGGTACGGTTCCCGGTATCAGGTGAACCTGGGCGACGACAGCAATCTCGAGTACAAGGTCGCCTGTATGGCCGATGTGATTCTCCAGATGAGCGATTATCAGTCCGGAATTTTGGATATCAGCTTCCGCATCTGGCCGGATAAGGTGGTCTACACCCCCTTTGCCTGACCGGTCTTTTCAGTCCAAGGCCGTCCGGATGTAAGAAATTTGTAAATATTCCGCCGAAATGATAGATTTTCTATTGACCAAATCCAAAAAGAAAGTTAGAATATAGGCTATGGATAAGAAAAGACATGGGAAAGCGAAAAATCGCAGACCCGACGAGATACATAGGAGGAAGAGTAATATGTCCGAATCAATCCAGGATCGTGTCGTTAAAATCAAAGTCATCGGCGTCGGCGGCGCCGGAAATAATGTTATCAACCGCATGATCGACTCCGGCGTTGGCGGCGTGGATTTTGTGGTGGTCAATACCGATAAGCAGGACCTCAACAAGTCTGTCTGCAAGAATAAGCTCCAGATCGGCGAGAAGCTGACGGGAGGCATGGGCGCAGGCTCCAAGCCGGAAATCGGCCGGAAGTCTGCCGAGGAGAGCCGTGCGGCAATCTCCAAAGCCCTGGAAGGCACCGACATGGTGTTCATCACTGCTGGTATGGGCGGCGGCACCGGAACCGGCGCAGCACCCATTGTGGCGGACCTGGCCCACGAGGCAGGTATCCTCACCGTGGGTGTTGTCACCAAGCCCTTTAAGTTTGAGGGCGCCAACCGGATGCGCCAGGCAGAGCAGGGCATTGCCGACCTCAGCGGAAAGGTAGACTCCCTGATCATTATTCCCAACGACCGGCTGAAATACGTCACTGACCAGAAGATCACATTTGCCAACGCCTTCGGCATCGCCGACGACGTTTTGAAGCAGGCGGTGACCTCCATCTCCGAGCTGGTGGGCTTCTGCAAGAATGTCATTATCAACCTGGACTTTGCCGACGTGTCTGCCGTCATGAAGGACGCCGGCCGGGCCCATATGGGCGTGGGTACCGCCTCCGGCCGGGAGAAGGCCGAGCAGGCCGCCACGGCCGCCGTTTCCAGCCCCCTGCTGGAGACCTCCATCAACGGCGCCACAGGCGTCCTGGTGAATGTCACCGGCTCTCTGGAAATGACCCTGGATGACGTGGAGACCGCCGCGGGCATTGTCCAGGAGGCAGCTAACCCCGACGCCAACATCATTTTCGGCGCCACCATTGCCGAGGACTTCCAGGACGAAATGCGGGTTACCGTCATTGCCACGGGCTTTGACATGAACGCTGTGGAGAGCAGCTTCAATCCTAAGGCCAGCGCCTCTGCACCCAAGAGCGCCGCTTCCAAGACCCCCAGCTTCGTTCCCGAGGACATCGACACCCCCGTGGCCGCTTCCAAGCAGCCCACCAAGCCCGCCGATATGAGCGACATCGACGAGATCTTCAGCATCTTCAAGCGGTAAACGTTTACAATTTTCTGTAGGGGAGGGAGTGATCCCTCCCCTAATCGTTATTGTGAGTGATCCCGTTTGGTACGTAAGGAAGGCATTCATGCCTTCCTCCGGTTTCGTACTTTGTAAGCGAACAGCCATAGCCTATGCAGAGGAATGAAAAAACTATGCCAGCATATGAAGCCCTGGCGGCCAGCTACGACCGCCTGACAAATGATGTGGACTATGCTTCCACTGTGGCCTTTTACGAGAAAATACTGCAGCGAGAGGGCTTGC
>DVJG01000143.1 GCA_018710805.1 Candidatus Faecousia faecipullorum | reverse complement strand
CTCCTTCTCCTGCTGGGAGACCTTGGCAAAGCCGTAGCCGGGAAGGTCCACCAGGTAGCACTTCTTGTCCAGCAGGAAGTAGTTCACATGGACGGTTTTTCCGGGCTTGTCCCCTACCCTGGCGAAGTTTTTCCGCTGCAGCAGGCGGTTGATAACCGAGGACTTGCCAACGTTGGACTTTCCGGCGAAGGCAATTTCTGGCAGACGGGTTTTGGGGAAGTCCGCCGCAGAGGCGGCGGATTTTACAAATTCTACATTCTGAAAATTCATATTCCGCCTCACTGCCGCAGTTCCCGGCTCCGGGACTTGGGCTTCATGTCACCGGGCAGGTCCCCCAAAATGGCGGGGGTCATGGTGGTCTGGCGATTGAGCGCCGCTTCCAGTACCGTATCCATGGTCTGGGCGCTGATGAAATTCAGCTGACGGCGGACGCTCTGGTCGATCTCCTCCAAGTCCCGTTCGTTGTCCTTGGGAATGATGACCGTACGGATTCCATGGCGCAGGGCGGCCATGGTTTTTTCTTTCAGGCCTCCAATCCGCATGACCCGGCCCCGGAGGGAGATCTCACCTGTCATGGCAACATCCCGGCGAACCGTGGTGTCTGTCAGGGCAGAGACCATAGCCGTGCAGACGGTGACGCCTGCGGAGGGCCCATCCTTGGGCACCGCGCCTTCGGGGAAATGCACGTGGATGTCCTTATTCTTATAGAAGTCCCCGGGAACGCCCAGTTTTGCGGCGTTTGCCCGGATATAGCTGAGCGCCGCGTGGGCGGATTCCTTCATGACGTCGCCCAGGTTGCCCGTCAGCTCCAGCTTGCCGGAGCCATCCATGACGTTCACTTCCACTTCCAGGGTCTCGCCGCCTACGCTGGTCCAGGCAAGGCCAGTGACCAGGCCCACCTGGTCCGTACAGGGAAGCCTGTCCGGCAGATACTTCCGGACGCCTAGGAAATCTTCAATGTTGGTTCCGGTGACGCTGAGTTTCTTCGGCTCCTCCTGGGAGACAATCTCCATGGCGGCTTTCCGGCAGATTTCGCCAAAGCACCGCTCCAGACTCCGGACACCGGATTCTCTTGTATAGCAGGAGATGATCTCCCGAATGGCGTCATCGGTAATCCGCAGCTGTGTCTTTTTTAGACCGTGGTTTTTCAGCTGCTTGGGAATGAGGTGGTTCTTGGCGATCATCAGCTTTTCTTCATCGGTATAAGAACCAAGCTCAATGATCTCCATCCGGTCCAGCAGGGGCCGGGGCACAGTGTCCAGGGTATTGGCGGTAGTGATGAAGAGCACCTCCGACAGGTCGATGGGAATTTCCACGTAGTGGTCCCGATATGTGTGGTTCTGCTCAGCGTCCAGCACTTCCAGCAGCGCCGCACTGGGGTCTCCCCGGTAATCGGAGCCCATCTTATCAATTTCGTCCAGCAGCAGCACGGGATTCTCGCTTCCCGCCTGAATGAGGGCGGATACAATACGGCCTGGCATGGCGCCCACATAGGTTTTGCGATGGCCCCGGATGTCGGCTTCGTCATGGACGCCGCCCAGGGAAATCCGGGCCATCTTCCGGTTCAGGCTCCGGGCGATGGAGTAGGAAATGGAGGTTTTGCCCACACCGGGAGGTCCAACCAGGCACAAAATCTGAGGCGGCATTTCCGGAGCCATCTTTCGCACGGCGATGATTTCCAGAATGCGTTCTTTCACCTTTTCCAGGCCGAAGTGGTCATGCTCCAGGATTTTTCTGGCGGCTGCCACATCCACCCGTTCACGGGTTTTCTTGTTCCAGGGCAATTCCAGCACCGTATCCAGGTAGTTCCGGAGAACGGCGCCTTCGGAAGAGCCGAAGGGCTGCTTTTTCAGCCGCTCCACGTCCTTCAGAAGCTTTTTTTCGCTCTCCTCCGACAGATGCAGGGCCCTGATTTTCTGGGCGTAGGATTCAAATTCCGCTTCATCATCCTCCCCCAGCTCGTCCCGAATTACCTTCATCTGCTCCCGCAGGAAGTAATCCTTCTGATTCTGATCGATGGCGAACCGGGTCTTTTCCTGGATGTCGGATTCCAAACGCAGCATTTCCACTTCCTGATTCAGAAGCTTCACCGCAGCCTCCAGCCGGCGGACGGGATTCATTTGGAGCAGGAGCTTGACCTTATCCGGGAAATCAATGCCGGAATTCTGGGCAATGGTGTCTGCCAGGAAGCCACAGCTTTCATTGGTCATCATCCGAAGCAGAATGGCCTGGGCGGGATGCTCGGTCATTTGAACATACAGGCCGTAAAGGGCATTGGCCTCCCGGCGCAGGGCGTGGGCCCGGAGGGAATCCTCTGTCTCAGGGGTGGGCACGGATTCCACCATGCCCTGCAGGAATGGCTCCGTTTGGCTCATTTCCGTAATGCGGGCACGGCAGACACCTGTCACCAAAATCCGCAGATTCTCGCCCTGGGTTTTCAGGACCTGCTTGACCTTGGCGATGGTGCCCATAGAATAGAGATCCCCATAGCCCGGGTCATCTACAGTCAGGTCCTTTTGAGGGATCAGAAGAAGGGTCTGGTCCGCTTTCATTGCCGCTTCCAAAGCCTTGGCAGACTTCAATCGGCCTACGTCAAAATGGATGGTCTGTTCAGGGAAAACCACCAGGCCCCGTAAGGCTAAAATGGGCATTTTCCCGGCAAATATTGTTTCAGTCAAGGGACGATCCCTCCTTTTGCAAAATTAGGGGTAGCAAAGCTACCCCTGTGGAAATTATCGCTGTCCAGAGAGCTTCTCTCTGGGATGGGCACTGTCACGCACAATAATGGGATCGCCGCCGTCGATGGACTCCGGGGTGATGACCACCTTTTTAATGGTGAGGTCCGAGGGAATCAGGAACATGATGCTGGTCATGACTTTTTCCAGAATGGCACGCAGGCCTCTGGCGCCGATCTGACGTTCCAGGGCCTTCTGGGCAATGAGCAGCAAGGCTTCGTCGGAGATTTCCAGCTCCACCCCGTCCATCTGCAGAAGGGCCTGATACTGCTTTGTAATGGCATTCTTGGGTTCCACCAGAATGCGGACCAGGTCATTTTGACTGAGGCTCTGCAAGGTGGTAATCATGGGCATACGGCCCACAAGCTCCGGAATGATGCCGAACTTCAGCAGGTCGTGAGGCTCCACCTGTCCGAGCAGGGTTCCCACATCCCGGCTGTTGCGGCTCATGATGGGGGCATCGAAACCGATGGCGCTTTTATCGGTCCGTTTCTCAATAATCTTATCCAGTCCATCGAAGGCGCCGCCGCAGATGAAAAGGATATTCGTGGTATCCACCGGAATCATTTCCTGCTGGGGATGTTTCCGTCCGCCCTGAGGGGGGACGTTGGCAACGGTGCCTTCCAGAATTTTCAGCAGCGCCTGCTGGACACCTTCGCCGGAAACGTCCCGGGTAATGGAGGTATTTTCGCTCTTGCGGGCGATTTTATCCATTTCGTCGATGTAGATAATGCCATGCTCGGCCCGTTCCACATCGAAATCCGCCGCCTGCAAAAGCCGCAGGAGGATGTTTTCCACATCGTCGCCTACATAGCCTGCCTCGGTCAGGGTCGTGGCGTCGGCAATGGCAAAAGGCACATTCAGAATTTTCGCCAGGGTCTGGGCAAACAGGGTTTTGCCGCTGCCCGTGGGTCCGATAAGCAGAATGTTGCTCTTTTGGAGCTCCACACCGGAATCATTTCCAAAATAGATGCGCTTATAGTGGTTGTAAACTGCCACTGCCAAGGCCACTTTTGCATCATCCTGGCCGATGATGTAGTGGTCCATGAAGGTTTTCATCTCCATAGGCGTAGGCAGTTTTTCGGGAGCTTTGATGTTTTCAATAGGCTCCGTATCGTATTCGTCCTGGAGCAATGTGCTACAAGCGGCCACACAGTCACTACAGATGTAGACGCCGGGGCCTGCAATCAGCTTGGACGCCTGGTTCTCCCGCTTGCCGCAGAAGCTGCAGCGAATCGGCTGATCTGTACGTTTAGGCATGTGCCGGGTACCTCGTTTCTTTATACTTAGTGATGTTCCAGAACCCGATCGATGAGGCCAAAGGCCAGCGCTTCGTCTGCGGACATGAAGTTGTCACGCTCGCAGGCGGCAGTGACCTCTTCCACACTCTTTCCGGTGTTGGCCGCCAGAATGCGGTTCATACGGCTCTTGATGGTCTCCAAACGCTTCAGGTGGATGGCCATATCCGTGATCTGGCCCTGGGTGCCTGCGGAAGGCTGGTGAATCATAATTTCGGCGTTGGGCAGAGCCATGCGCTTGCCCTTGGTGCCTGCAGCAAGCAGGAAGGCGCCCATGGAGGCTGCCATGCCAACGCAGATGGTGGCCACGTCACACTTAATGTACTGCATGGTGTCGTAGATGGCCATGCCGTCGGTGACGCTGCCGCCGGGGCTGTTGATATAGAACTGAATATCCTTGTCAGGGTCCTGGGCTTCCAGATAGAGAAGCTGGGCAACGATCAGGGACGCGGTGGTGGCGTTGACTTCCTCGGACAGGAACACAATGCGGTCATTCAGCAGACGGGAGAAAATATCGTAGCTGCGCTCTCCGCGGCTGGTCTGCTCAACAACATAGGGAACTAAACTCATGGTGATGTCTCCTTTCATAGGACGCAAACGATTCAACATGAACTTCTGGCGTTTGCCAAAAGAAAGCATTCCATGAAAAACGGGTTCATAGGGAACCCGTTTTTCATTAGAATTCAGTATAGCCAATCTTTTGGAAGGTTATTCCAACTTAAGCCTCGGTCTTCTCCTCAGCCTTGGGGGCAACGGCCACGGCGGACTCGGTGATGACCTTGGAAGCCTTCCGGGTGGTCAGGCTGCCGGTGAGCTCGTTCATGGGGACCATCTCCTTGACCTTGGCGACGTCCAGCTCATACTGCTTTGCCAGAGCCTCGAACTCGGCCTCGATCTCCTCGTCGGACACAGTGATGCCCTCGGCCTCCACAATCTTCTCCAGGGTGACGGAAATCTTTGCCTGCTTCTCAGCGGCGGGACGGAAAGCGTTGCGCATGGTGGAAACGTCGCCGCCCATCATCTTGGCGTACTGCTCCATGGAGTAGCCGCTCATCTGGAGCTGATAGGCAAAGCGCTCCATCTGGGTGTCCAGTTCTGCCTCTACCAGGGCCTTGGGCATATCCACAGTGGTGTTCTCGGCGGCCTTCTCCACAGCGGCCTGCTCAAAAGCGGCCTGGGCGTTCTTCTCCGCCTGCTCCATGGCCTTATTCCGGATGTCGTTTTTCAGCTCTTCCAGGGTATCGAACTCGGAAACGTCCTTGGCAAACTCATCGTCCAGAGCGGGAACGTTGTTTACGGTGACCTTGTTCACCTTGACATGGAAGACAACAGCCTTGCCGGCCAGCTCAGCGTGGTAGTTTTCAGGGAAGGTGATGTCAATGTCCTTCTCTTCGCCGGCGCTCATGCCGACGATCTGCTCTTCAAAGCCGGGGACAAACTGGCCGGAGCCCAGCTTCAGGTCAAAGTTCTCGCCCTTGCCGCCTTCAAAGGGGACGCCATTGTCAAAGCCCTCGAAGTCGATGTTGGCAGTGTCACCCATTTCAGCGGGACGATCCACGGTCTCGGTGGTGGCCACGTTCTCAGCCATCCGGTTCAGCTCGGCGCTGACCTGCTCATCGGACACGGAGACCTGAGCCTTCTCCACTTCCAGGCCCTTGTACTGGCCCAGGGTGACTTCAGGATAGACCTCGGTGGTCAGAGTCAGGGTGACAGAGCCGTCGTCGGCAATCTGCATATCCGTCAGGCTGGGACGGCCGATGGCCTTCAGCTCCTGCTTCAGAACAGCGAAGTCATAGACTTCGGGGAAAATCTCTTCCAGGCCGTCATCGTAGAAAACATGGGCGCCGTACATAGCCTCGATCATCTTGCGGGGGGCCTTGCCCTTCCGGAAGCCGGGAATCTGGATGTTCTTGCGGGCCTTCATGTAAGCCTTATTGACGCCGGACTCCATCAGTTCCTTGTCGACTTCGACAACGACGGTAACCTCATTGCCTTTCTTCTCAGTGCTCTTAACGTTCATTTTCTGTAATCCTCCTAAAATCGGTTCGCAGAGCGAGACCATTTTATTTGTATTTTGTTTGATAGCCGATATATTCTATCAGAATAAGTCGATTTTGTCCATACTTTTTGAAAAAACTTTTATGGAAATACCATGTATGGCGCAAAATTTAAGTAATCTGCGGCGGTGAGGCGGAACTCGGTGCCGTCCCAGAGGCCCTCTATGGCAAGCTTATGACTCCCGCCGTGGAGATGACCGTAAAAACAGCGTCGCACGCCGTAGCGCCTGAGAAGCTCCAATATCTCCGGGCAGGTATAGCCCCGATAGCGGGGCGGATAGTGGAGAAACACCAATTTCTCCCGCTCCCCTGCCCCTTGCAGACTTGCCTCCAGCCGCAGAAGCTCCCGCTTGAAAATTTTCTCGTCGTGCTCGCCGCTCCGGTCTTCCTCAAAAAACCAGCCCCGGGTGCCGCAGATGGCCCAATTTTCGTATTCATAGCAATTGTTGTTCAGAAGATGCATCTGGGAAAACCCATTCTCCTGGCAGAATTTCTGAAATTTGGCGGCGGTGGACCACCAGTAGTCGTGGTTGCCTTTGAGGATGATTTTTCTGCCGGGGATGTGTTGGTTCATCCAGGAAAAATCCGCTTTTGCCTGTTCTAAATCCAGCGCCCAGCTCAAATCCCCCAGCAGCACCGTGGTATCCTCGGGGCCGATCACGGAGAGGCCCTCTTGGAGCTTTTCCATGTATCCCACCCAGGCGCCGCCGAATACGTCCATAGGCTTCGGCGCCCCCAGACACAGATGCAGGTCGCCAATGGCGAAAAGTGCCATAGAGCACCTCCTTCGATTCACATCATTTTTTCAATCTCCGCCTCAGAAACGCCGATGGCTTTTGCCACGGTCTCCCGGTCCCAGACAGGAGCCTTTTCCGCCAGGAGCAGACAAGGTCTGGTCTCCCCGGTTTTGGCGCGGTAGTCCAGCAATCCCCCATAGCACAGGGCCGTATAGGGAGAAAGGGGGTAGCGGGTTGTGCGGTAGAAATTGGAAATGGTGGAGCTTACGCGCTGGGAGGAAACCACGCTGACAAATATGCCCTGGCGCAGTTTCGCCAGCACAGCATCACTGGGAGCATACATTCTCCCCTGGCGGCACAGGTCCAGATACCTTCTCACTTCCTCCACGCCGCCTGCCTGGTAAACAAGACGCTCCAGGCCTACGGGCACGGTGACGTCTGCGTCGGAGGTGGCTGTGGGCGTACTGACTGCATCGGTCCGCATCTGGCCGTGGCAGATAAGGTCCCAGAGGCCGTTGTTTTCGTTGCAGCAGCATACGATATTGCCCACGGGAAGCCCCCACTGCCTTGCGTACCAGGCGCTCATGGGCATGGAAAAGTCCCCGGAAATCCCACAGATATCCACGTCATGGCTATTTCCGGCCTGCTTGAGTTCTCCGAATAGCCCAAAAAGCACCGCGGCTCCCACGGCAACTCTAGGCCAGTCCCCACACTGCCCGTCTTTGCCACGAAGGGTCCGTGTCAGGTCCTGGACGGTTCTTTGGAACTGCCAGTCGGGATTTCGCCAGAGCTCGGCAATCATGACCCGGTGACCCAGATTTTTAAGGGCAAAGGGCCGGCGCCCAATGGCATACTCCACGTCCCAGGCCGTGATTTTTGTGCCAAAGAGCAGGTTCAAAACATCTGCCACGCAGTCGGAGAAGGGCTCATCCAGCAGAGTGTCCAATTCCTCCTGGGAAAACTTCGGCGTCCGGAAGGGCAGGTACAATCCCCCATCGGGCCCCCGATTTTCAAAGAGCGCCCGGTGGGCGGTGAAGGCGTCTCGATCACAGCGGGTGGTTACATACAGCACGTTCCATCACTCCAATGGCATTATTCCAGAAGATGTCCTGGATGGTATGTTCACTGAGTCCTCGTTCTTTCAGGCGGTCCGCCAATTTGGGCCAGCTCTGGACGCCCTCAAATCCATCCGGCATATGTCCTACGCCGTCCAGATCGCCGCCCAGAGCGATGTGCCTGCCCGTGGGGTCCAGTTCCAGGAAGTGGAAAATATGGTCGCAAATGGTGTCCAGCGTGGCATTCTCCCCGGTGAAATAGCGGGCGGCGTTATAGCCTGCCACACCGCCTGTCTCCACAATGGCTTTAAACATATCGTCGGTCAGATTCCGGCTGTTGTTCCAGACCGCCCGGCTGTTGGAATGGGTGGCGATGATGGGAGCCTGGGTGATCCGCATAATGTCCCAAAAGCCCTCGTCGCTGATGTGGCTCACGTCAATGAGCATTCCAAGGCTCTGGGCGGTATGGACATAGGCCCTTCCCTGGTCCGTCAGGCCGCCTCCGGTGACGTGGGAGCCGGTTAACGGGTTCTTTTCATTCCAGCCAAGGCTGGAAATGCGGAAGCCGATGTTCCACAAGTCCCCCAGAAGCTCCGGGTCATAGCCGATTCCGGCGGTGCCCTCCATCGTCAGAATGGCGGACATTTTGCCCTCCTCCCGGTTCTTTTCAATCTGCTTCGGGGAATAGGCAAGGGTCATGAGGTCTTTATTTTTGTCCAGCTCCCGCTGAATGGTGGCAAGCTCCCGCTCAAAAATCACCACGGGAGAAAGGCCGCCCTGCTCCTCCTTGAGTGAGGTGGTAAAGCAGGCAAAGCACTGGGCATAGCCGTCGAACTTCGAAGCCCGTTCCAGGTCGATATGTCCGCTGTTTTTCCGCAGGCTTCCGGCTTGGTTCATATCCTCCCCCAAAAGGGAGAGCAGTGTGTCACAGTGAAAATCAAAAACGGAAACATTCATTGAAATGCGTCCTCCATATGATGAATTTCCGGATGCAGGGTCTCGGTGCCATTTGGTGCGTAAATTTCAATCACGTCAAAGCGGGCGGGAAGATCTGTTGGGTTCTGGCCCAGATACATGGCGGCGGTGATTTTGAGTCTCTCCTGCTTGCGCTTATCTACATACTCCATAGCCTGGGCGAAGTCCGGAGACTTTCGGAGCTTGACCTCCACGAACACCAGATATTTCCGGTTTTCGGCGATGAGATCGATCTCTCCGAAACGGCAGCGATAGCCGGAGGCAAGGATTTTATACTTCTTTTTTCGAAGATACTCCGCCGCCAAGGCCTCTCCCCAGGCTCCTGCAAGCTTACTCCCGCCCATGAAACTTCTTCAGAAAGCTCTTTCGATGAATGGGACAGGGCCCGAATTTTTCCAAAGCCTCATAGTGGGCCCGGGTGCCGTAGCCCTTGTGGATGTCAAAGCCATAGGCAGGGTAGGTTTCCGCCAAGCGGAGCATCACATCGTCCCGGGATACTTTGGCAAGGACCGAGGCGGCGGCGATATTCAGGCTGAGGCTATCTCCTTTTATGACCGTGCGAACAGGCAGGCCAAAGTCGGTTTCCCGGTTGCCGTCAATAAGCGCCAGGTCCGGCCGGACCTTCAGCTGTTCCATTGCCCGCCTCATGGCTAGAAAAGTTGCCTGTAAAATATTGATCTCATCGATCTCCTGTTCGCTGGCAAACCCGATGCCAAAGGCAATGGCCCGCTCCTGAATCACAGGAAACAGAGCCCGGCGCTTTTTGTCCGTGAGCTTCTTGCTGTCCGTAAGGCCGGGAATTTCCAGATGCTCCGGCAAAATCACAGCGGCGGCGCATACAGGCCCAGCCAGGGGACCTCTTCCCGCTTCATCCACGCCGCAGATGACTTTGTATCCCTGGGTGTAAAAGCTGTCTTCAATCTCCCACATGCTTTCTGCGCTCATGGCATATCCTCCGGCATCTCAAGAGTAAATTTTCCCAATTTTCCGCTGCGAAATTCATCGAGAAGGACCTTACTCATCCGTTCCAGATTCACTTCTCCGCCGGAAATCAGGTATCCCCGGCTGCGGCCCGCCTGCTCCATAAGCTCCCAGCCGGGAGTGCCTGCCGGGGCTTCTACCTTATAGCGGTCCTTCAAGACCTGGGGATAGTAGCGATGGAGCAGGGTCATCAAATGGCAGCTCAGCTCCTCCACATCAATGACCCCTTCCTTCACCGCTCCTGTATAGGAGAGCATCATGCCCACATTGGGGTCTTCAAATTTGGGCCAGAGAATGCCGGGTGTGTCCAGAAGCAGAAGGCTGGTATCCACGCTGACCCACTGCTTTCCCCGGGTGACGCCGGGACGGTTTTCGGCTTTTGCGCCTTTCCGGCCAGAGATTTGGTTGATCAGGGTGGATTTCCCCACGTTGGGAATACCCACCACCATAACCCGCAGCGGACGGTTCATTCCCCGGGCGGCATCCCGCTGCAATTTCTCGGTGCAGGCCTTTCTCGCCGCCGGAACGAAGTCAGAAATGCCTTTGCGGCTTTTGCAGTCCGTGGAAATAACGGTCATGCCCTTGTCCCGGAACCAGGCAGCCCACTTCTGCGTAGCGGCAGGGTCCGCCAAATCCATTCGATTGAGCACCAAAATCCGGGGCTTGCCGCCGCAAATGGCGTCGATATCCGGATTTCGGCTGGAAATGGGAATTCTGGCATCCACGATCTCGCACACCGCGTCCACCTGTTTGAGATCCGCCTCAATCTGACGGCGGGTCTTGGTCATGTGGCCGGGGTACCACTGGATGTTCATCTTTTCGTTGTCTCTCATTTGACTGCTCCCACTCTGCCAAAATCCCGGGGAAGACGGCCGCCGTCGGTGCCGGGGATGAACAGGTACAGTGCCTTGCCCAGAACTTCCCGCTTGTCGATCTGGCCGATTACAGGGTTGCGGCTGTCCATAGACACGGCCCGGTTATCGCCCAGTACAAAGATATGGCCAGGGGCCACAGTCAGGGGAAAATTCACGCCCTCAGACCGGGTAGTCAGATTGTGGATATAGGGTTCATCCAGGGCCTGGCCGTCCACATAGACAATGCCGTTTTCAAAATCAATATCCACGGTCTGGCCTTCGGTGGCAATGACACGCTTGATGATGGTATCAAAGCCCTCTTTATTGATGACCACGATGTCTCCCTGCTTGGGCTCCCGGTAGACAATGTTACTGCTGAGGAGCACATAGTCCCCGTCCCAAAGGGTCGAATACATAGAATCCTGAGACACCACGATGACCCGGAAAAAAATCAAAAAGACCAGGATAATGGCCATGAACATAATAAAATCATGGAGATACAGAATAAGATTCTGCTTCCAATTCAACTTTTTTTCTTCCTTTTTTTCTTTTTTAGCAGCCATAAGGGCTTTCCCTCCCATCGGCAGATAGAAGAATCTATCTGTACCAAATCAGTATAGCATAGTTTTTGCAGGTTTTCTATAACAAAGTGTAAAGATTGCCTGGATTTTCCAATAAAAAAAGAGGGCCGAGCCCTCTTTTTTTATGGAATTCTGGCTTAGACCTTCTCCTTGACCTTGGCAGCCTTGCCGAAACGGTCACGGAGGTAGTACAGCTTGGCGCGACGGACCTTGCCCTTACGGACGGTCTCGATCATAGCCACGTTGGGGGAATGCAGGGGGAAGACCTTCTCGCAGCCCACGCCGTAGGAGATACGACGAACGGTGATGGTCTCGCCGATGCCGCCGTGCTTGCGGGCGATAACGGTGCCTTCAAACACCTGGATACGCTCACGGGAACCTTCCTTGATGCGAACGTGCACACGAACGGTGTCGCCCACCCGAACCTCAGGGAGCTCTTCCTTCATGTACTGGCTGTTCAGAGCCTTGACTAAATCCATTTCTTTGTCCTCCTTAAATATTAGGCGTTCATGCGCACCTGAGGCCGCAGAGGACTCACCTTGATTTCAGACCGATTTATTTTACCATAGCCGTTTGGAAAAATCAAGAGGTTTTTTAAATTATTTCAGATATCAGCAAGGCGTATTTGGGCTGTTTTTTATCGATAAAGCTTTTGGGAAAGGTAAAAAGAAGGATACCCATTCGGGTATCCTTCTTTTTTGGTGGGCGAGGCGGGACTTGAACCCGCACGTCCGCAGTGAACACTAGAACCTGAATCTAGCGAGTCTACCAATTCCACCACTCGCCCATGTCCTGACGACTGGGTTATATTACCACGGGCAAATGGATTTGTCAATAGATTTTTTTCTTTTTTCGCGGAAATTCTACGTTAAAGGTATCTCCGGGGTTTCCACCTCCGTCAGGAGGCTGGTGACACAGTACAGATCCCGACCGTTATACTCCACTCTGGACCAGCCCACATCCCGGTTGATTCCCGTTCGTGTCACCACGTCGCCCTTATAAATGGTTGCGACAATTTCACACCTGGGGTCGTCCACACTGGGAATGGACCGCAGATTGACCTTTTCCTTGGGGGTCACGGAATCATTGATCTGCTCAAACTGGGTTTTAATTTCATCCCCCTGGGGCTTTGTCTCCTCCGACCCGTCTGCCGGGGTCAGGTAGCTGCTGATCGCATAGCAGGTCTGCCCGTTGTACTCGAGCTTTGACCAGCCGTTGCTGCTGATGCCGACACGGCGGGCAAGATCATATTTTTTCAGCTGGCCCAGAATCTTGGAATCCTCCCGCTCCACGCTGGGAAGGGACCGCAGATTCACAAGCTCTTTGGCCGTGACCATCTGGTCAGTGGGTTCAAAATCCGTGATGATACCGTCGCCGTCGGCATCCGGCATCTGGGACGAGGAGGTTCCCGGAGTGTGGTTCAAATCCGTTGTGAGGTAGCTGCTGACGGCGTAACAGACCTGGCCCCCGAAGAGAAGCTTGGACCAGCCGCTTTCACTGACGGCAATACGCTGGGCTGTTTCACCATTTTTTAAAGTATAGATGATTTGACTGTCTGTATCCTGGCTGGGGCGGTCCCGGAGGTTCGTCTCATCCTTAGCCGTGACGGTCTCGTTGGTTTCGGTGAATTTCATAAGGGCTTCCACGTCGGGCCCCACCTCTTCCGGCGGGTTTGGGTCCTTGGGCGGCTCAATGCCGTCGTAGCCAAAGTACGCCACATTCAGGTCCACATACTGGTCAATGCCCAGCAGCGTCCCGGATTTGGTGTACTGCCACATATGGTGCTTTCCCTCATAGCTGGATTGCTGGGTCTGGGGATAGGGCTCCGCAGGATACTGGGCAACCCAAATCTTATAGTCTTTTTCAATACGGGCCGTATCCCAGTTCTTTTCCAGGTCGTGCTTGGAGGCATAGAACATTCCCTCATAGCCCTTCTTTTCAATGGCTTTCAGAAAAGCCAAGGC
>DVJG01000015.1 GCA_018710805.1 Candidatus Faecousia faecipullorum | reverse complement strand
CCCATGGTCTATTTCAACTGGCACCAGTCGGAGAACCTCTACTACCTCAGCGAACTGGAAGAGGCCCCCTTCTGGCTGGCCCTTTACCAGTACCGCATGACCTACCCCTGGAAGGTGGAGATGTGGCAGTACTCCTGCACAGGCCGGGTGCCCGGAATCCAGGGAGACGTGGATTTGAACGTGTGGATGCCTGACTAAAGAAATCTGTCCGTTATTGGATTGGTAATGCAGGGGAAGGGTTCATCCCTCCCTTCATTGTTTGACAAACGTGTCTGAATTACGGATTCAGGGAGGGGCAAGCCCCTCCCCTACAGATAAAAACGGTGCGGTATTTTGCATACCGCACCGTTTTTTTATGCATTCCAGGTCAATCCCTTGGGATAGAAGAACCGGATTTTCTCCTGGGCAATGCGGATTTCCACATCCTTGTGGATGCGGACTTCGCCGTCCAGGTTCACGGGAGTGGGCTTGTCGCAGTGAATGACCAGCCTGTCCGTTCTCCGGTGCTCCACCAGGTCGGAAAGCTCCTTGTAGCGGCCATTTTTGTACTTGCCGATGAGGGCCGAAACCTGCAGTCTGCTGACTTTTTTCACCAGAAGCACGTCCAGAAGTCCGTCCTGGGGGTCCGCCTCCGGCACGGGGTTGAAGCCGCCGCCGTAGAACCGACCGTTGCAGGCACAGACAAAGGTCTGCTCGGCGTCGAAAACCTCCCCGTCCACTTCCACCACGTAGTGCTCGGCGATGCCCTTGATGATGTTCACCACCGCAGAAGCGGCGTAGGCCCGGAATCCCTGCAAAAGGGGCAGACGCTTATAGCTCGCCACGTCGGTGCCGATGCGGGCGTCCAGACCCACGGAGCAAATATTCAAGGAATAGTCCTCGTTGCACCGGATTAAATCAAAGATGGTCTCCTGGGCGTCCAGAAGCCGCTCCAGGCTGAAAAAGGCCTTGGGGTCGTTGAAAATCTTCACAAAGTCGTTGCCGCTTCCGCTGGAATACACCGTCACCGCAGCGTTGGGATGGCCCACGGCCCCGGCCACCACTTCGTTGAGGGTTCCGTCGCCGCCGCAGGCGTAGATGCGGATTTCTTCCCCGGTCTCGGCGGCCTCCCGGGCCAGGCGGGCGCACTCTCCGGGGGCCTGGGACACTTCAATACGGTAGTCAAGGCCCTGGCAGAAGGCGTGAATTTCCGCAGAGGTCTGCTTTGTCCGGTCTTTTTGACCTGCAGCGGGATTGATAATGAAGAGATGCTTCATTTCTTCCCTCCCCGCTTCTGGCCTTTGGGGGCGCCGGTGTACATATAGTAGTTGCACTGAATCATGCCGTTGTAGAGCTTGCGCTTTTTGTCCGCCCGGGCACCGAAGTAGTGCTCAAATTCCGGCTCCGAGGTGATGATGTACTTTTTCCAGCCGTCGGCATATTTCAGGTGCCGTCCCAGGGCGGCATAGAGGCCCTGGGCACTTTTCTGCTCCATCATCCGCTGGCCGTAGGGAGGATTGCAGATGATCACGCCCTCCTGGGCAGGCAGGGACATTTTGGTGGCGTCGCCGTCCCGAAAGTCGATGCAGTCGGCAACCCCTGCCTTTCTGGCGTTGGCCATGGCCAGGGAAATGCATTTGGGGTCATTGTCGGAGCCCAGAATCCGGTATTCTCCCCGGAATTCCTTGTCCTTGGCCTCGGTGCGGACCCGGCCCCAGATGCCGGGATCCATCCAGGCGTAGGCCTCGGCGGAGAACCGGCGGTTCATGCCCGGCGCCCGGTTTTTGGCAATCAGGGCCGCTTCAATGGGAATGGTTCCGGAGCCGCAGAAGGGGTCCCAGACAAAGTCCCGGCCCCGGTACCGGGTCAGGGTCACCATGGCGGCAGCCAAGGTCTCCCGCAGCGGCGCGTCGTTGCCCACTGCCCGGTAGCCCCGCTTGTGCAGGCCCGGGCCTGTGGTGTCCAGATACAGCTGGACCCGGTCGTTCATAATGGAAAATTGAAGCTGATACTTATTCCCCATCTCGGGAAGCCAGGAAACGCCGTATTTTTCCCCCAGACGCTTGGAGGCGGCCTTTTTGATAATGGCCTGGCAGTCGGGGACGGACATAAGGGTGCTGCTCAGGCAGTGTCCCTTCACCGGGAACGCAGCGTCTCTTGGAATAAAGTCCTCCAAATTGGTCCGGTAAACGCCCTGGAACAGCTCCTCAAAGCTCTTTGCGGGGAAATCCGCCAGGACCATCAGCACCCGCTCTCCCGTACGCAGGCAGACGTTGGCTTTTGCCAAGGCCGTCTCGTCTCCGGAAAACAGGACCCGGCCGTTTTCCACCCGGACGTTGGGAAGATCCAATCGCCGCAGCTCGTCTCCTGCGATGCCCTCCAGGCCAAAGAGGCAGGGAACGGAAAATTCAAAATTTGACATAGTTCCTCCAGTTTCTATATAAACGCTTAGGGAATGATTTTTTTCGCTTTCAGATACCGCTCCTCTTCGGAGAAGACGCAGCCGCAGTATTTCTGCATATAGAACCCGTGCTCCCGGGCGAAGGCCTGTCCCTCCTGGAAGTAGGGCCGGAAGTCCCGGTAGAGGAACGCCACGCCGTACTCCGCCGCCGCGCGCTGGGCAACCTCCCGCATCAGCTCATGCTTTTGGTAGGGGCTGATGAAAAGGGACGAGGTGAAGCTGTCAAAGCCCCCCTCCGCCGCCTGGCGGGCCGTCTCAAAGAGGCGGAATTCGTAGCACTTGATACACCTTCCCGGAATGTCCTCGGCCACGGCCCGCACAAAGGGCCGCAGACCGTAGTCGTTGCGCTCAATAAGGGGCAGCCCGATCTCCGCCGCGTAGTCCCGGAGACAGTTGCGCCGGGCCCGGTACTCGGTGAAGGGGTGGATGTTGGGGTTATACCAGAACCCTGTGACCTCAAACCCGTCGGCGCGGAGAATGTCGATGGGCCGGTTGGCGCAGGGCGCACAGCAGATATGTAATAGGGTTTTCATAGGTGCCTCCAAAATTCCCGGATTCTTTTTAGTATAACATGGCCCGGGAACGATGGCAAGAAATTCTTTTGAAACAGCCAAAATGCGGCGGAAATCCGCCGCATTTTCTTTAGGACGCTTATTTCCTTTTGGATGCCGCCCAGGCTTCCAGGGGCTTTCGCAGCGGAGGGGAGATGTTTGGGGGAAGGGCTTCCCAGGAGAAGAACCGCAGCTCCTCCACTTCGTCCTCCTGGCATTTTAGCTCCCCGGAGTAGTCCTTGCAGAGGTAGACAATGTCCACATTGGACACCTCGTCTCCGTTGGGGTAGATGTAGTGGGTGTCCTTGCCGGAAAAGATGCCGAACAGCTCCAGGTTTTCCGCAGTCAGCCCCGTCTCCTCCAAAAGCTCCCGCCTGGCGGCTTCCTCCACCACTTCATCCAGCTCCACGGAGCCTCCCGGGTAGCCCCAGCAGTGGTTGTCAGCCCGCTTTTGCAGCAAAATGCGGCCTTGACGGTCCTCAACGATGACGCTGGCCCCCACTTGCAGCAAGGGGCGGTGACCCACGATTTTCCGCAGGTCCATAATGTAGCCGGACATGAAATCACTCCTTATCAAGTTCGCCCAGGACGCCGTCCCGGAAAACTTCCGTGATTTTTACGTTTCTCGTCTGGTTGTGCAGGTCCTCACCCTTAGCATAGACCTTGACATAGTTGGGGGCGTGGCCTGTCCAGTAGCCTCCGTCCATCTCTTCAAAGAGGACGCTGAGGCCGGTGCCCAGGAGGTTCTTCCGGTATTCCCGGCTCATCTCCGCCGCCACGGCCATGGCCTCCCGGCTGCGCTCCTCCTTCACGTCGTTCCCGTGCTGACCGGGCATGGAAGCCGCCGGGGTACCCGGGCGGCGGGAATAGGGGAAGATGTGCATATCCGCAAAGCCGCACCTGCGGATAAAATCCAGGCTCTCCTGGAATTCCTCCTCCGTCTC
>DVJG01000142.1 GCA_018710805.1 Candidatus Faecousia faecipullorum | reverse complement strand
ATCTTCAAAAACGGCATCTGGCTGATGCTGATGCAGATATTCAACACCATTGTTCCTCTGGTTACGGTTCCCTTTGTGACAAGGGCCCTGACCCCTGAGGGCTACGGGCAGTTTTCCAGCGCATTGAATCTGATTCTGTACTGCCAGGTGGTGGTGGAGTACGGCTTTCAGCTGTCCGGCACCCGGCGGATTGCCATTTCTAAGGATTTCCGGGAAATTGAGCATACCTATAACCTGATTCTGTTTTCCAGGCTGTTTCTGCTTCTGATTTCCGCAGGGGCTATGGGAATCCTGAGTTTCGGATTTGGCACCGACAAGGTTTTCCGCAGGTGTATGGTTCTGCTTTTTACCATGGTGATTGGAACCGCTCTGCAAGCCGTCTGGTTTTTCCAGGGAATGGAAAATATGCGTCCCATTACCCTGGTGAGTGTGGCGGCCCGGAGCGTTTCGGTGGTCTGCATCTTTTTGACGCTGCACAGCCGCAATGCCCTGTATTGGTACTGCCTGTTTTACGCCATTACCCATTTCATTGCGGGGCTGTCCCATTTGATTGTGGCGGTCAAAAAATACGGGATACGCATTCACCCCCCGAAACCCAGAGAAGTTTTCGCCATGCTGGCGGAAAACAGGACGCTGTTCTTTTCCTGTGCAGTCTCTTCCCTGTTCTCAGGGTTCGGCACAACCCTGCTGACCTTGTTTTCCAGCAGCTTTTTCGTGGGGGTGTATGCCGCCATTCATAAAATTCCGTATATCCTGAGTATGTTTTACACCCCTGTGAGCCAGGCCATGTATCCCCATGTGAACAAGCTGGCCCACAGCGCGCCCGGGGAGTGCTTCGCCTTTGTGAAAAAGCTGGCATTGCCCATTGTGGGACTGTTCGCCCTGGCTTCCGGCTTCATCATCCTGCTGCGGGGGCCTGTGACCGCCATCGGCTTCGGCGAAGACTATGCCGGATATGCCAATGTGGCCATTCCCCTGCTGATGCAAATGCTCTTTGGCATCATGAACAATTTCCTGGGAATTCAGCTGCTGGTTTCCCTGGGCTATGAGAAATACTACAGCCGGTCCTTTATTTTATCCATGATTCTATTTGTGATCGGCAGCTTCCTGGCCGCTCTGCTTGTGACCGAGGCGCAAATCATCTGGGTTGTTTCCATCTGCACCATGGCGGCGGAAGGCCTGCTGACGATGATGCTTTTCTATAAAGTACGCCAGGTAAGCAAGACGCTCCGGGGAAAGGAATCAGAACCATGAAGACGATTATGCTTGTTTTCGGCACCAGGCCGGAAGCCATTAAAATGTGTCCCCTGGTAACGGAGCTTAAAAGCCGAGACGGTTTCAAAACCGTGGTCTGCGTCACCGGCCAGCACCGTCAGATGCTGGACATGGTTTTAAAGACCTTCCATGTGACACCGGACTGGGACCTTTCCGTAATGCGGGAAAAGCAGACGCTTTTTGATGTAACCGCCAATGTTCTGAATGGAATCAAAGGGGTATTGGAAGAAGTGAAGCCGGATGTAGTGCTGGTTCACGGAGATACTTCTACCACGTTTGCCACTGCGCTGGCCTGCTTCTACCTGCAGATTCCCCTGGGACACGTGGAGGCCGGGCTTCGCACCCACGATCTTTATTCTCCGTTCCCCGAGGAATTTAACCGGCAGGCCGTGGGAATCCTTGCAAAATACCATTTTGCACCGACGGCTATGGCAAAGGAAAATCTGCTTCGGGAGGGCAAGCCGGAGGACTCGATTTATGTTACCGGCAATACGGCAATTGACGCGCTGAAAACCACCGTGCGGGAGCACTACAGCCATCCGGAGCTGGAATGGGCGGCGGGAAGCCGCCTGATTCTGCTGACGGCCCACCGCCGGGAAAATCTGGGGCAGCCTATGCACAATATGTTCCGGGCAATCCGACGGGTTTTGGATGAGCATCCCGATGTAAAGGCAATCTACCCCATTCACATGAACCCTCTGGTCCGCCGCATTGCGGAGGAAGAACTGGGCGGCAGTGAGCGGGTGCGGATGATTGCGCCTCTGGATGTGCTGGATTTCCACAATTTTCTGGCCCGCAGCTTCCTGATTCTCACGGACTCCGGCGGCATTCAGGAGGAAGCCCCCAGCCTGGGCAAGCCTGTTCTGGTCATGCGTAATACCACGGAGCGCTGGGAGGGCATTGCGGCGGGAACCCTGAAGCTGGCAGGCACGTCGGAGGAGGGAATCTACAGAGAGTTTACAGCGCTGTTGACGGACTCCGCTGCTTATGACGCCATGAGCAAGGCATCGAACCCCTATGGCGACGGCTTCGCCTGCCGGCGAATTGCGGATATTCTGAGCCGCTCCTAAAGCCGCCAGAGGCTTTGGCCCGGGGTTTGAGAAGAGAAAATAAAAAGGGGAAAGATATGTTGAAACGCTTATTATCTCTTGTGTGCGGGATTTGTCTTCTTTGGTCCATTGCAGGATGTGCCAGGAAAAACGGTCAGGGAGGCCTGCAAAGCACCGAGTCCCTCCCAGCCGAAAAATCGGTCCGGGAGGGGATCCGCACCGTCCTGGCTGTCAGCCTGAAGGCCTTTGAACCCAATGAAAGCGGCGGCTTTCGCAATGAATCCCAGGCAGATATGCTGATGCTCATGGTCATCGACGAGGGCCGCAGGCAAACCACTGCGGTGCAGATAAATCCGGATACCATGGTATCCTTCTCCCCCTCCGGAACCACGGAGGCCCGGCAGATTCCCCTGGGGGAAGTGTATTCCTACGGCAGCGGCGGCTCTGACAGCTGCTTGCAGCAGCTCAAAGCCGTATCCAAGCTGCTGGGCGGCGTCAAAATTGACCATTATATGATCTTCTCCCAGGGGGCCATTGGCGTCGTCAGTGACGAAATGGGCGGCATAACCGTAACCATGTCAGAGGATTTTGGGAAGGCACATCCGGAATTCACCCCTGGTGAGCAGGTGCGCCTGACAGGCGGGCAGACGGATGCGTTCTTTGCCTTCCGGGCCCCGGAGGATGCCTCCAATCAGCTGCACATGGCCCGTCAGCAGCAATTTATGACCGCGCTGTATCTCCCCCTCATGGAGAAAATACGGCAGCAGGAGGATTTTCTTCCCAAGCTTACCATGAAATTGGGCGATCAGCTGTCTACGGATTTGACCCTGTCTCAAATGGTGCAGCTGATGGAGACCATGGAATCCTGCAAATTGGATAAGACCATCACAGTGCTGCCGGAAGACCCGGAAGAGATGGCGCCGCTTTTGGAGAAGCTCTTCTATTGAAAAAGCGGCAAGCCAGGTTTCGCCATTACGAAGTACCATAGGAAGGAGAACACAGCATGGAGAGTCAGGATACAGAGAAAAAAAGGGGCCGGAGAGGCATCTGGACAGCCCTCATCCTTTGCGCGGCCCTGGGCCTTTTCCTGTGGACCGCCAGCGCCCTGCGCCGCCCGGACAGCCAGGCCGCCACACCCGACGGCACTTCTGAAACCGGGGCAGAGCTGAGCGTTACGGAGTTAATCAAAGCGGTGAAGACCCTGAAGGATGATCTGGAAGGCGTCGTGGACGGCATCAAGGAAGAAGACCTGGTGTCAGCCAAGCAGAAGGCGGACGGACTGCCCCAGAAGATTGCCGCCATTCGGCTGTCCCTGGACAAAACCATAGCGTCCTTGGGCGACGGTATGCCCGGCATCCGCGCTCAGCTGATGAATATCCAGGGACTGCTGGATCTTACGGAGAAAGCGTCGGAAAAATTGCTGGGACCTGCCATTTACGAACTGGCTGAAAATCCCATTACGTCCCTGGGCATGGGAGAGGGCGTGAACACAAGGCCCCTTTGTTCCTATCTGGATTTCCTGGAGGAACGGATGCCGGACATTGCAGATATCATCGCCCGTGCCGAAAATCTGGACTTAAGCATTGTAGATGACGACGGCGAACTGGCAGGGTATCTGCAAAAGGGAAAGAAGCTTCTGGCGCTTTACGAGCAGGACCCTTCGCTGATTGACAGCGTAAAATCCTTTCTGGGCGCAGACGGGGACCGCCTGTATCTTTTGGCCGCACAGAATTCCTCCGAAATCAGAGCCTCCGGCGGTTTCCCCGGGGCTGTGGGAACCATACGGATTCGGGACGGCATCTTAACACTGGGAGATTTCAATCGGGTATATGATGTATTCTCCCCTTACACGCCCGGTGAGGCCAACATTACCCCCACCGAAACTGCCCTGTTTCACGACGGCCTTTCCAACCCCCGGGACGCAGACTATTGCCCCGATTTTCCCCGGGTCGCCTATATCTGGTCCCTGGGCTATGAAACAAAAATGGGCGAACCCGTCCATGGGGTTATTTCCGCAACGCCGGTGATTGTTCAGAAGCTTTTAAAGGCCATGGACGAAGAAATCACCCTTTTTGACGGCACGGTGCTGAACGGAGACAATGGGGTAAAGGTGCTGCAGTACGAGCTTTACTACAAGTATTTCGGGAAAGACTACGTCTCCGACAGAGACACCATATCCGATCAGCTGTTTGCGGATGCGGCAAAGAAAACTGCACAGAAGCTGATGGAGAATATGCGTATAGAAAACCTTATGGCCTATGCCTCCGTTGCAGAAACCTGCTTCCAGGATCGCACTCTGATGGTTTGGACAAAGGACCCGGTTCTGCAAAATGCCATTGCAGAGCTTGGATGGAGCGGCAGCCTGAACCGAGACCCCAAAAAGCCCCAGGTTGGGGTGTATGTGAACTGCACCGTGCCCAGTAAAATGGGCTGGTTCTTATCTGCGGACACGCAGATTGGAAAACCCCTTCAAAATGAGGATGGTTCCCAAACCTATGATGTGTCCGTGAAGCTCTCCAATCACATGACATCCGAGGAGCTGCAGTCTGCAAGCGCATATATCACCGGCGGAAACAAAGGCGCCTTTCGTGGCTCCGCCTACTTCTTTGCCCCGGCGGGAGGCAGCATCAGCGATTTCGCAGCCGATAACGGTTCCTCCATTGCACAAAACGAGTATCAAGGACTACAGTTGGGGTATTTGCAGTCCTTGAACGTAAATCCTGGGCAAACTGTGGAAGTAACCTTCCGGATTACCACAGCGCCGGGGACGGAAGAACCCCTTGCCATCAGCCAGACGCCGACCCTGCAGGCATATCACTGATGTGCCCGGTTTACGATTGGTGGGGTTAAACCCACCAGTCAGCTTAAAAAACGTTTTCAATGAATTGGGGAACAGCTGTCCAGGCTGTTCCCCAATTATTTTTTTCATATCTGACCAGAGGGAATAGCTTCCTATTGACAAAAAAGAAATAAATGTGTAAAGTATAAAATAGACTACGTATATTAATAAAATGTTTGTGCAAATCGCCACTTTCTGTATGGCGCGAGGCCGCCGAGAATGGTTTTTTTGACGACAGATTTGCTGCATAGGGAGATCGACTTATGAAAAACTGGAATTTTAGGAAGATGCTTGCTCTGGTTCTGGCGGTATTGCTGGTGGCAGCTGTACCCATCCAAACCTTTGCCCAGGAGGGTACTGTCACAGAAGTGACTGCGGCGGATACTGCGTCAAAGACGCCGGAGGCAGAGGGTGCCCCGGCAAAAACGGGAGACGGCACCCCCTCCGAGCCGGTGCAGGAACCCCCGGCGTCATCTGTGCCTGTGGAGGAACCCCCTGTTACGTCTGCGCCTGTGGAGGACCCCTCCGGACCATCGGAGGGAAACAATCTGCTGCCAACTCCCACGGATCCTGATCCGTCTGAGACCCCTCCGGAAACGGATTCCGTTGTTTATACCCAAGACGCGATTACTCTGAGTGTCGGTCAGTCTGAGGAAATTGACTTTGGTGAGGGTGCGGAAATTTCCCTGAAGGACTATTCAGAGGATGTGGTGCAGGCTCGTGCAGAAAACGGCAAGCTGATTATCACCGCACTGGCAGCGGGTACCGCCGCCTTCAAAGCGGATGTGACCACCCAGGATGGTACGCAGTACCTTGCCTATACCATCACGGTTACCCCGCCCTCCGAAGAGCCTCCGGTTGTGTCGGAACCCGTTTCCACGAATAACGCAGCCTCTCTGGAGCCCCAGACCATCACGGTGACGTTCCGGATTGACAATCCGGAGTACACCGAGGACACCGGTTCCAAGAATACCCACATTACGGTGGATGCGCCCTATGCTGAGGGTCAGGGACTGACCTATACCAAGTGGGTTAAAACCTACAAGGTCACCGGAACAGGCGTGCTGCAAAGCTATGAAATTCCCGCGGGAACTGCCCTGACTTCCTGGCCTAAGGTCAACGTGACCAATATTGGCGACGGGAATGCCGTGACCTACCTTTCTTCCTATGCCTGGGTGGACGGACAGGGCAGTGTGTGCAGCCCCAGTGCCGCCTTTACACAGGATACTGTGCTTTCGCTGCATCTGTATCAGGACAATACCAGCTATAGCCTGGATTTTGTCTGCGGAGGGTGTGATGGCAAATACCATAGCATTCCCTACATCCTGGGCGGATACCCCAGTGCCACCTTTACATTAGGGCAGAGCGTATCCCAGGCGTACATCCCCACAGCGGAAGACATCAACGCCAATTACAGCAGCGAGTGGTGTCAGCATGGCAAAGACCACGGAGAAGTTTTTGACAAGTGGCAGCTGAAAAATTCGGCCACCGGGGAAATGGTGGACTTCGCTGCCGGCGTGCCCATTACCCAGGATTACGTAGAGAATGGGGACCATTCCATTAAAGTTTATGCCCAGTGGCTGAAAAATCCGGTTACCGCCACATTCAAAAACGGGGAAACCGTTGTGGAAGAAAGAAAGGTAAGCAAAGGTTCCGCATTAGGAACGCTGCCTGCGGTAACGGCACCGGAGGGACAGGTGTTCCAGGGCTGGGAGTACACCGATGAAGAGGGCGGCCTCCAGTTTGCTACCGAGGAAACCATCCTTACTCAGGACACCACTTTCACAGCCACGTTCGCCCAGAGCCAGATTTGTACCGTGACCTTCCACGATGTCAAAGATGGCCCGGAAGCCACCACCTCCGTCACCGTGGACGCTGGCAAGACCCTGGCGGATGCCATTGCCGCCGCTGGGGAGTTTGCCTGGTCGGATGAAACACCCCTGAGCCAGTGCCAGTGGCGCACGGTGGACCAGGAGCCTGTGGAACTGGATACGCCCATCCTGGAGTCTGCGGATTTTTATACCTATACCTATCATGTGGTTCTGATTTTGAACCCCCAGGATACCGCCAAAGCCGTGGCCAAGTCCTCGGTGAATGTGGATGTCGGTTCGGATGGAACACTCACCCTGACCATCACCGCCCGGGATGGACAGCATCTGAAGGCCTCGGACTTTGTGGCAGGAGGCGTGGACTACGGCATCTATCAGTGGGAAACGACTGACGGAGAAATCTTGGACCTGCAAAAGCTGATTCAAGAGGGCGTAACAGAGGATATCGTCGCCACCAGCACGGAAACGGAACTGCCAACCGGCGTGATTTACTTCTACATTGCCAAGGACGGCCAATGGGAGCTGCTGAAAAATCAGGCCATGGCCCTTGGCAAAGTGTATTCTAACGGTGATCGTTACGGCCTGACGGGGGCCCAGCTGGAAAGCATCTATGGTGCCTACGGCTTCACCGCCAGTGATCTTGCGGCAGGAACAAACCTTTTCCTCCATGCAAAGCATGGAGAGAATGTGATTTGGGGCGATTCGCCTGCGGAAGCGGGAGAAAACGGCATTGTATATTGTCCCATTGTAAGGGTATCGGACGAATCTGAACCGAAATGCGATGTGTACTATGTGCCGAACGGGGGCTTCCGTACTTCAATCGATAAAGAAGCCGGAACCTTCAAGGCACAAAACAGCTTCTACTCCATTCAGGTTCAGGACCCTGCCCATCAGGTATATGAAAAGGATGAGCTGCCTGCAACCACCTATACCCTCAAAGGCCGGACAGCGACCGTAACCGTGAAGAACGGCCCAGGTGTGGTATGGGAGTGCGTGGGCAAAGATGAGACGGTTGTCCATGGTGTGCCCCGAGGAGATACCACTGTTTTCACTATCGAGAGCATTAGCCAGCCCTACATTATTTCCCCGGCCTTAAAAAAGGGCGAGGTCAGAATCACTTACATTATGAACCTGGACCCGCCGCCCAGCGACCCGGACTATGGTGCCCCCAATATTGAAGGCCAGCAGGTCTTTACCTGGGTTCAGCCCAGCGCCAATCCCCATTCCGTCCGTGCCCCCAGCCAGCAGAGCTACTTCTTCGAAAGCGGCAGATATTTGGGCCAGGCAACCTTCCAAGGCTGGTTATGTGATGCCGACAATCAGGTGCATCAGATTGGTGAATACTACACCATTCCGAACGGCAAAACAGAGATCACCTTCACAGCCAAGTGGGAGACCCAAACCGGCCATGAGGCAGATCATAAGAACAACACCCTGGTGAATTTCTTCGTCTCTATTGGAGCCGTTCCCGAGGGCAGCACCCACTGGGACAGCGGACTCAATTCAGATGTTTTTACAAGTTCCGTATTTGTCAGCGACTGCGGTGTTTCGGGAAATGACGCAATGAAGTCCGGCGTAGGTATTCAAAAGAATCCAAATAATCCAGATCAGTATTATATTCTTGGTCAGTCCACCGGCGATGACCTGAATGCGATTCACAGCGAAATATACAATAAGCTTACAAACGGATATGAAAAGACAGCAGATAATGGAACCACATACACCTTCCAAGTGGACTTTCCTAACGATGAAGATGTCTTACAGCACATCCGCAGCATGGTGGAAGACGGAACGGGGCATATTCAGCTCAACGGGAAAGATGTGGCGGCAAGTGACCTGACGGATACCAAATTTACCATCAAGTGGCACGTCTTTAAGTACGATAAAACGGACGGCTGGCATATTGATGGCGTTCTGGTTGCAAAAACCGGTAATATGCGAATCACCAAAACTTTTGCCGGCAACCCCGATGCCATTGAAGCCGCCAAAGCGGGCTTTTCCATTGATGTTACCACGGACACAAGTGATGGCAGCGAATCGCCCCATGGCAACAGAACGTTGGGTCTGACGGATGCAGAATCGGATGATGACATCACTTACACCTGGGATATCCCGGTGGATCAGTACCGGGATTATACGGTAACAGAGGAGGGATACGAATACACCCAAAATGGCATTAAGACCACTGCGGAATACCAGGTCAAAAACTCTCGCCAAGCTGACCAAAACACCGCCGGATGGAAAAATGGCGATTCTGCATTGGTCACCGGCCAAGCCTCGCAGATAAACGAGGTTCAGACGGTATCCTTCCTGAACACCTACACCCAGCCCGGTGTTATAACCCTGAAGAAGATAGATGCCCTGACGGGTCAGACCATGCCGAACATCTCCTTTACAGTGCTGGACGAAAACGAAACCCCAGTGACTCTGTATTCTGCAGGTCCCGGCAGGTATTCCATTCACCGGGCGGATGGTAACCTCGTCCCGGACAGCAAGGTCGTCACCGATGGCTCCGGCCAAATCTATCTGAAACTGGCACACAGCACGACCTACATCTTCCAGGAGGAGGTGCCAGTTGGCTATGACAATCCAGGCGACATTACGGTTACCCTGGATACAGATGGCAAACAGATCACAAGCGCAGCGGCAGAAAAGGGAGACAAGTTTGTCAGCACCAATGAAATGGAGCTCACGGTCAAAAACTATTCTCCCGTTCTACCCCTGATCGTGGAGAAGCAGTGGCTGGATCATGAAAACACCCCGGTCAGTGTTTCCGTTTATTACGATGGTCAGCCTCTGCTCAATGGGTTTACGGCTGAACTGGAAGAAAGAAACGCCTGGCGTCACACCTTCACCACCCGGGTGCCTGTATACATCAACGGTAAGCGGGCTGAGTATACCATCCGCGAGGACAAGATTGGCGACTGGAATTACTCCAGCACTGAACCAGACGGCTACCGCTTCTATGATGTTAAAACCCTCCCCATGGAATACCGTGACGCCAACGGACAGAAAACCGAAGACCTGTCCAAAGCAGCCGGCATTTACCTGACGGTGACCAACGAACGTGACACCGGCACGCTGCGCTTCCGGAAGGTGGATCAGAATGGCCAGGGTCTATCACAGGTATTCTTCTACCTCTATACGATTCCTGCCAATGCCACAGAGGTCCCCACAGTTACAGAGGGAACAGGCGAACACGCCGGTCACAATGTAATTGAAGGATTCGGTGATCCTTTTACAGCCGTTTCCAATCCCCACGTGGTTTTCAACAACCTGCAAGGCGGCCAGTATTACATGGTGGAGCATTACACCCCAGCAGGCTACACCCTCAAGGACGACCTCTATCGGGTCACTGTCAGCGGCAACACGATCACCATGGAGAAGCAATCCGGCAGCGGATGGACAACGCTTCATGCTGATGCAGACTCTAAAATGGTAGAGATCGAAAATGTCCGTGAATTTGTGGACGTGACCGTCACGAAGAAGGTAACGGGCAATATGGCAATCTTCTCTGAGCCCTTCTCCTTCACGGCGGCCTCGCAGCAGAATAATCCCATCCAAATCGTCAAAGGCAACGGTACCCTGGAGGAATATAATGGTGGATTCACCCTTCGCAATGGTCAATCCATCACCCTGCGAGTACAGAAAGGTGACGAAATTACCCTCACCGAAACCGGAGCAGCGGATTATACCACCTCTATCACAATCGATGGGAACTCTTCTGTGGATAACGGAAAGGCTGTAACGGTCAGCATTGGTAATACAGAAATGGAAGCCGACAAGTCTGTAGTTTTCACCAACCACAAGGACATGGACATTGACACCGGCGTCATTCTGGATACCCTGCCCTACATTCTTATTTTGGCAGTGGTTGTAATCGGCGGCGTGGTGCTGCTTAAGAGCCGCAAGCGGCGCAGGGAGGACTGAGGCATATGAGAAAATACGCCGGGGCCTCCCGCCCCTCCGCGGAAACCCAAGCGCCATTGAATCACGCCCAGGAGGCCATTGGTCCCTGGCTCAAGAAGGTCCGGTTCCGCCGCTGCATTCTGGGGGTCAGCGAGGCCGACGTTTGGAAGAAAATCGGCGAACTCAACGCCCTGTATGAAGCGGCTCTCTCCGCCGAACGGGCAAGGTTTGACGCCCTGCTGGAAGAATCCCGGAAGGAGAAGTCCCATGCAGAACCAGACGACTTCCTTTGATTCCCTGACGCCCATTATCCGCCGCCGCAGAGATGCGGCCCTGGACCGTGAAGACGGACTGGCCCTTTTGGGACGCATCCTGGCGGTGGTTCTGGTGGCCTACATTCTGCTCACCCAGGTCTTCTCCTTCACCCAGGTTACAGGAAACGCTATGTTCCCCGCTCTGAAAGACGGGGACCTGGCCCTGACCTTCCTGCTCCAAAAGAACTACAGCAAAGGCGACGTGGTCCTCTACGAACAGGACGGCAAGCTCGCCATTGGACGCATTGCCGCCAACTGTACGGACGTGGTGACCCTGGATGACACCGGCACCATGTTGGTAAACGGTACCGCCCAAGGCGGAGAAATCATGTATCCCACCTATGCAAAAGAAGGGTTTGAGTACCCCCTGCGCCTCCCCGACGATGCCGTGTTCATCTTAGGGGACTACCGGACCCAAAGCACCGACAGCCGGGACTTTGGCCCGGTGCCTGTCAAAAACATCCAGGGAAAGGTCATAACCATTCTCCGGAGAAGGGGGCTCTAGCCCCCAAGGCCTCCGCTCTCACCTCTCTGCATGAGGGCGGCACGGCAGCCCGACATTGTACTCTATTTGGGTAAGCAGCCTATGAATATCCAAAATTTGTTTCAGGAGGAAATGAACATGAAAAAACTGTTAGCTCTAATCATGGCTCTGGCCATGGTCCTGTCCCTCAGCGCCACAGCGTTTGCAACGGCAGCCAATCGAGATGCAAGCTTTAATGTGATCTACAAGTTGGCAAATGACGGCACAACCTCCCCGGCGGAGACCTTTACATTTACGTTTTCCAATGGGATAGTAGCGGATGCTGCCGAAGGCGTTTCCGCACCTGCGATTTCCCCCGTTACAATTGATTTCGCGGAGGGAGCGGCAACTGCAGCCGGCGTAACAAAACAGGTTACTGTACCCCTTTCGGGCATTACTTGGCCTTCTGTTGGTATCTATACCTATGATGTGAAACAGACAGCTGGTACGCAAGCTGGCGTTACCTATGATAGTAAGACCCTGAAGATGAAAGTGACCGTTGCACTTGATAATGATGACCAATACTATGTTGCCTTTGTCACCACTACCCTTGAAGATTCTAACAAAGATGGTCAGACTGACGTCAAGAGCGGCTCCTTTGAGAACACCTACTCCGCAGGCAGCCTGGCGGTAACCAAAAATGTTACCGGCAACATGGGTGACCGGAACCGGTATTTTAAAATCACCGTTACCCTCACAGGAGAGGGCGGAAAAAACCATGCTACTTCCTATCCTGTTACCGGCGGCTCCAAGCTTACAGACGGTACAACCGACACTTCTGCTTCTACCATCTCTGTTGGTACCCCTGCGGACTTTTATCTGAAGCACGGTGAAACCTTCACCATTGCAAATCTGCCCTACGGTGTGACGTATACCGTAGAGGAAGAGGACTACAGAAATGACGGTTACACTACCACCACGACCTACAGCGATGAAACAAACAAAAAGATCGACAGCAATCCCGATACTGTTACCATCACAAACCACAAAGAAGTCACTGTTGACACCGGCATCATGCTGGATTCCCTGCCCTATGTGCTGCTGCTGACCGTTTGCGTGGTCTGCATGGTAGCCTTCTTCGTGAAAAAGCGTTCCGCCCGTGAATTCTAAGGTCCTCTTTTTCTGA